>JAVXWK010000515.1:0-3179 GCA_032230575.1 Pseudonocardiales bacterium
TGACCCGCCACAAGGACCGCTGGAGCGTGCGCCGCGACATTGCCACTGTCGGAGCTCCGGATTCGGTGAAGGACGTCGTCGCGGGTCGGATGGCCCGCCTGTCGCGGCGAGCCCGACGCCCGCTCGAGCTGGCCGCCGCCGCCGGCCAGCGCGTCGAGTTCCAGGTTCTCTCACTCGCCGCTGACATGGGCGCGGAGGAGGTGAGCGCCGGCCTCGACGAACTGGTCGACAGCGGCTTTCTCGTCAGCGTTGGTGGCCATCTGCTGACGTACCAGTTCATCCACGCCCTCGTCCGCGACACCGTCGAAGAGGTGATGTCGCCATCCGTGCAGGCCAACCTCCACCTGCGAATCGCCGAAGCGCTGGAGCAGATCTACGAGACAGACCCGAGGTCCGTCTATGCGGAGCTGGCCCGCCACTTCGGCGCGGCCACGGCTGTCGGCGGTCTCGATCGTGCCATCCGGTACGGCCGGCTGGCCGCCGAGCAGGCCAAGAGCACGGGTGCCTACGACGAGGCGATCTCACATCTCGAGGCGGTCTTGCGCCTGCTTCCCGAAGACTCCGTCGAGGCCACCGACGTGGGGGTCGACCTGGGGCAGGTACAGATGCGCCGAGGTCACGCGTACAAGGCGCAGGTCACCCAACACCGAGCCTTCGAGGCGGCTCGACGTGGCGGATGGGCGCAGCTGGCGGCACGCGCCGCGCTGGGCTACGAAGAGGCGGTACATCAACCCGGAGGGCCCGGCGGACCGGCGGTCAGGATGGTTTCGGAGGCAATCGTCCTGATCGGTGATCAACAGGTGCCTATCCGGGTGCGTCTGCAGGCGTCGTTGAGCCGCAGCCTGTACCTGGCAGGGGACCAGGATGGCGCGGTTGTGGCGTGCGAGCAGGCGCTGTCGATGGCGCGTGCGCTCGACGATACGGAATGCCTTGTCGCAGTGCTGCAGGCTCAGACGATCGTGATGACCGACACGCCGCGGCTGCTCGTGGCGAGCACCGAGCTTCGTGATGTCGCGTTGCGGATCGGCGACAGCTGGAGCGCCGCGTACGCGACGGGCAGCATCATTCGGGCGTTGATCCAGATCGGTCAACTCGACGAAGCCGCGGAGGTTCTCAAACAACATCAGATGCTTTCGGAGCGCGGCCGGTTCCTCATCTTCCAATTCATGGGCCACGTCTACGAGGCTCTTCTGGCGCTTGCAGCCGGACGTTTCGACGACGCCGAACTCGCGGCAGAACGCGCTCACGCCCTCGGCAACTCCAGCGAGACTGTCTACGAGGCGGGCGTGTACGGCCTGCAGATGTTCGCGATACGGCGCGAACAGGGTCGACTGGCTGAGGTGCTTCCGCTGATGGAGGTCCTCGCCGCACGCGAAGAAGACCAGGGAGTCTGGCGTCCGGGACTGACCGTTCTGTACGCCGAGCTCGGCATGCTCGACGAGGCGCGCCGCGAGCTCGACCTCCTTGCGCCCAACGGTTTCGCTGCGGTGCCACGCGACTCTGTCTGGCCGGCGTGCCTCACGTTTCTCGCGGAGGCGTGTGTGGCATGCGGGACCGTCGACCATGCCGGCACGCTCATGCGTGAGCTCGACCGGTATGCAGGTCGCACCCTGATGGTCGCGATGAACATCTGCTTCGGCCCCGCCGACCGGCTGCGCGGCGGCCTCGCGCATCTGCTGGGGCAGCGTCAACAGGCCGACGCGTACTTTCGCGCCGCGATGGCGCTCGCCGATCGCAGCGGGTCACCGGTGTGGAGGGCTCAGGTGCAGCACGACTGGTCGGTGCTCGCTGCGGCCAACGGAGATGTGGCCAACTCCAGGTTCCTGGCGCAGCAGGCGCACTCGACGGCGACGGTGTTGGGAATGAGCACCTTGGCGGCGAAGGCCGCGGCGATGCTCGAGAGCGCATCATTGCCGGTCGCACTGGTCTCGTTCGACGGCATGTCGGAACGCGAGCTCGACGTGCTGCGCTTGGTCGCGGAGGGTTGCTCGAATCGCGAGATCGGCGAGCGGCTCTTCATCAGCCAACACACTGCGGCCAATCATGTTCGCTCGATCCTGCAGAAGACCGGATGCGCCAATCGGGCAGAGGCAGCCGCCTATGCGGTGCACCGCCAACTGGTGCGCCAACCCACCCAACCCTGAATCGACGCGGCTACCGTCGCGGGCCAATGACCTCGCTGGTGGGCAACGTGCACCCAGAGTTCCGTGCGTTCTGGCACCCCGTTGCGTGGTCGCACGAGGTTGCGGATGTCCCCGTGGCGGTCTCGCTGCTCGGCGAGCCACTGGTGGTGGTTCGACACCCCAGTGGAGCGGTGGCCGCGTTCGTCGACGAGTGTCCTCATCGAGGCGCACCGTTGAGCCTCGGGCGTCTCGAAGGCGAGGAGCTGGTCTGCGCGTTCCATGGCTGGCGGTTCGGGTGCGACGGCGCGGCGACGTGCATTCCTGCACTCGGTGTCGATGCCCCGATCCCGTCGCGAGCGCGACTGAGCAGGCCCGCGGATGTCTGCGAGCGCTACGGCATCGTGTGGGTGGCACTGGAGCCGGCACGGTTGCCGATTCCGTCGTGGCCCGATGGCGACGACGACGCGTTGGGCCAGTTCTCGCCGACCGCCCACGTCAGCGAGGTGCTGGCGGCCTACCAGACCGACAACCTGCTCGATGCCAGTCACTTCCCGTTCCTGCACAGCTCGTTGAGCAGTCGGAACCCGCTGATCGGCGCGCAGGAGGTCGTGGATCAGCACGAGCTCGGGTTCTCGACGGTGCAAAGGAAGCTGGCCGACGACGACGAGTCGACGGAGGGCTGGCTGCGGTACACGCTCGTGGCGCCCTTCACGGTCATGCTGCGCAGCGAGGAGCCCGACGGTCGCCTCCGCAACTCGTTCTTCCAGGCCATCCAGCCGATCGACGCGCGACGGACGCGGTTGTTCTTCCACGTGCGAGTGCCGCAGACCGACCGGGCTGTGCTCGCTGAGATGCTGGCCGAGGAGGAGATCGTTCAGCAGGAGGACGTGTGGATCACCGCCGCGCTGCGACGCGAGGGCATGCCGCTGGGAGCCGGCACCGACCTGCACGTGCGCTCCGACGGGAACGCGGTTCTGTATCGACGTGTGCTGCGTCGCCTCGTGAACGCGGGTGATCAAGCGAGCGACGAGTGAGCCGGTCGCAACAACCGTGGTA
>JAVXWK010000619.1:0-17846 GCA_032230575.1 Pseudonocardiales bacterium
GAGGAGATCGCACTGCACCAGCTGCTGCTCGCGGGTGTGCCGGAGGAGCTGCGCGCTTCGTTGAGACGTCGGCTGCTGGGCCCGGTGCTCGACTACGACTCCGAGCACGGTTCGGATCTCGTGGGGACGTTGAAGGTCTTCCTGGACTGCTCCGGTTCGTGGACCGCGGCGGCGGGCAAGCTGCACGTCCACGTGAACACCTTGCGGTACCGCGTCGGGCGAGTGGAGGAACTGCTCGGCGTCGACCTGGCCGAGTTCGAGGCCCGCGTGGACCTCTTCCTGGCGCTGCAGGCGGGGTAGCTTGGAACGCGTGCCCTTCGACCTGATGAAGGTGCTGCGCAAGCTCCGCCCTGCCGCCCCGGCGTCCGAACATCGGCCGATCGAACGAATCGCGGCCGACCTTCGTCGTGTGCGCCGGGCGCAGACCTGTTTCGGGCCGCGCGACTCGGCCATCAAGAAGTTCGCTGCTCGTCAGGCCTATGACGCGCTCCTCGTGCAGGCCTGCGCGGCGTTGGAGGTCGACCACCGCCTGGGCGCCCTGCCCGAGGGCCTGGACCGCGAAATCGAGCGCCTGAGGGTCGAGGAGACCCTGAAGCGCCTCGGGTTGTCGTTCTGACGGCTGATATCTCTTGAGCCTTCAGGCTGATGTCAGCCGACGTGCTCATTTCCTACCGTTCCGGCCATGAAGAGCGCCTTACTGGTGGGCCTGCTGCTGGTCGGTTCGGCCGGTTGTGCGGCAGCGCCCGACATCCGCGTGGTCGTCGAGGGATCGGGCACGACGGACCGCCTGACCTACTCGTTTCCCGGTGACGAGGAACGGACGCTGCGCAACCCGGACATGCCCTTCGAACGGGTGGGGGCGCGCAAGGGACGGGTCCTGCTCCGTGCGGAAGGGGTGCACGGTGAACTCACGTGCAAGATCATCATCAATGGGCGTCAGGTGCAGTCCGCCACCTCCACCACGGGTGCCGCACTCGCGTGCGATCACTCGATGGCCGTCTGACGCAAGCCGACGAAAGCCCGTAGCTTCAACGTGTTGGGGAGGTACGGGTATGGGTGACGTTTTGACCGCGACCACCACAGGCGCGATCCGGTACAGGGGTCGGAACGATGTGCCGCCGCAGTTTCGGCCGCCTCGGGCGCCGCGGCACTTCGTGGGCAGGGGTGAGGAGCTTTCCGCGATCAGGGCCGGCGGGGTGACGGTGCTGAGCGGGCCCGGCGGGGTGGGGAAGACCGCGCTGGCGCTGAAGTGGTTGCAGGACAGGGGATCCGGCGACCAGCTGTACGTCGACCTGGCCGCACGCGAGCCGATCGCGGACGTGCTGCGGTCGTTCGGGCTGATCGAGGTGGAGGCCGCCGACAGAGCAGTGGTGTTCCGCAGTCTCGCTGTGAGAAGGCAGTTCACCCTGTTGCTGGACAACGCGGACTCCGCCGAGCAGGTGACGCCGCTGCTGCCCGCGTCGGGGACAGTGCTCGTGACCTCGCGCAAGAGGCTGAACCTGGAGCAAGCTCAAGAGATCGACGTCGAACCGCTGGTGGACGACCCGAGGCTCGACGAGTTGCTCGATCTGTCCTATGTGGAGCTTCCGGAGCGGCAGGCCCGGCTCTACCGGCTGTGCGCGTGGGAGCCCGGCGCGTTCGACGTGCCGGTGGCTGCGGCGATCGCGGGGGAGTCCGACTGCGACGTCGAGGACGCGCTGGACGACCTCGTCGAGAAGTCGTTGCTGACGGAGGTCGGCGACGCGTTCAGGTTCCATGAGCTCGTGCGCGCCCATGCGCGCACGAAACGCTAACAATGAATTTGTGTGTTTAACGTCCTAGGGCTCCAATAAACGGGAACCACCCGCGTTAAAGGGTTGTCCACAGCGGGTGGTCCCATTCGGGGATTCGAATTGGTCATATCCTTCGTCTCATGCCGAAGGATTTCCGGGCCACGGCGCTCGAACGCGCCATCGGGCGGCAGCTGGCCGGGTGGCGCGACGAGCGGGAGCTCAGCCTCACCGAGGCCGGTCAGCGCGTGGGGTTCAGCAGCGCCAAGCTGTCCATGATGGAGAACGCGGTGCAGCCGTCGGCGGCCGTGGACATCATGGCGCTCGGTTACGTCTACAAGGTGCCGACGCCGGAATGGCAAGCGGTGGTGTTGCGCGCGCAGTACGCGGAACAGGTCCGTACGCGCGCGCTGGGCAACAAGATGCACTTTGATCCGGCGGCGGACTTCGCGAATCTCGTGTTCGAGTCGACGTTGCTCCGGGTGTTCACGACGGATCTGGTGCCCGCCGTCTTTCAGCTCTCCGGCTACACACACGCGGCCATGCAGACCGATGATCCGGTGCGCACGGCGCGGCTCGCGATGGCGCGGGAGGCGTGGTCGACGCGGTTGAACGACAAGGATCCGCTGACCGTGCAGGCAGTGTTCCCGGAAGCCGTGCTGCGGCAGGTGGTCGGCGGGCCGCGGGTGATGAAGGCCCAGTTGCTGCACCTGATGGAGGTCAGCGAGCAGCCGACGGTGTCGCTTCAGGTCGTGCCGCGCGGCGCCGGGGCCTATCCCGCGATGGGGTCGCCGTTCACGTTGCTGAGCTTCCCGCACCGCCAGCACAACGACGTGGCGTACCTGGAGACGTTCATCCGGGGCGAGTACGTCGAGGATCCCGCGCTGACCGAGGAGTGCGCGCAGCGGTTCGCGGGGCTGCGTCAGCTCGCGCTGGGGGAGGGTGAGTCGCTGGAGCTCATCGCCGAGGCCGCCGCCGAGCTGTAACGTCCGCACCGCGTCGTGTTACTCGTAGTCACTGGGGAGCGAATGAAGATCGCATTCGCGAGCGCCTTCGCGGCGTTCGTGTTGATGAACCTTGCCGCGTGCGGCACCGATGTACCGGCAGGGCTCGCGGACAAGGTCAACTCGGGCTGTCCCGGCCTGCTCAAGCCCGAGCCCGTAGCGGTCATCACCAAGGGACATGAGGTCTCCCAGGTGGCCTCCGAGGTGGCCGGCAGCTGCAAGGTCTCCGTGCGGGACGGCCGCGACGTTCTCAGCGTCGGCGTCGTCGAGTACCAGAGCCCGGAACAGGCGGAGGACCTGGTCCCCAAGCTGTGCCCCAGCGGGGTCCTGGAGGCGGACAAGTGGTGCACGGCCAGCTCGCCCGGCAGCGAGACGTACGAGGTGCACGGTGTGGCCGGGCGGCGGGAGGTGCGGGTCAAGGTCTACGAGCTTCCGGTGAACGACGAGGTCAAGGACGCCGTGCGCCAGATCATCACGGACCTCAGGAACTCCGACAAGACCAAGTGATCGGGGTCTGAGCTGTGGAGATGTCGGATTCCTGAGAAAACTCCGGTTCTGCCGCCGGCTGGAGAAGGATCGGGGACGCAACCCAATCCGAAGAGGAGGCGGCATGTACCGCAGATTCGGTGTCCTGTTCGCGGCAGTCCTGGGCGTCACGCTCACAGCTGCCGCACCGGCCACCGCAGACGCGTCTCACAAGCAGTTCCCGACGGAGTTCTCCCTGCCGAACGGGTGGCAACCGGAAGGCATCGCGATCAGCGGCACCACGGCCTACTTCGGGTCGCGGGCCGACGGGTCGATCTACGCGGCGGACCTGCGCACCGGCAAGGGCGCGGTGCTCGCCAAGGGGCCGGGCACGCCGTCGCTCGGCATGAAGGTCGACAGCCGCAAGAGGCTGTGGGTCTCCGGTGGTGTTGGTGGCGACGGACGGGTCTACGACACCCGCACGGGCGCACTGCTGGCCAAGTTCCAGTTCGCGACCACGGACACGTTCGTCAACGACGTCGTGCTGACGGAGAAGTCGGCGTGGTTCACGGACTCGCGCAAGGCCGTGCTGTACGAGGTGCCGCTGAGCCTCAAGCCGCACCGGACCCTGGCGCTGACCGGCGACCTCGTCGTGACGCCCGGTGCGACCAACCTCAACGGCATCGTCACCGGGCTCGGCGGCGGGCTGCTGGCCGTGCAGAGCAACACCGGCCGGCTGTTCCGGATCGACCCGCGGACCGGCAAAACCACGAACGTTAATTTGCACGGTCAAACACTCACCAATGGTGACGGTCTGTTGCGCGAGGGACGGCAGTTGTACGTGGTGCAAAACAGGCTGAACAAAGTCGCGCGCTACACGCTGAGCCGCGATGGCGCCACGCTCGCCGCGGAACGCACGGATGTGCGGTTCGACGTTCCCACGACGGTGGCGGCGTTCGGCAAACGCCTCTACCTGCCGAATGCCAGGTTCTCGACCCCGCCGACGCCGGAGACGACCTACACCGTCGTCGCGGTGGACCGCCCGTAGGCAAAAGTGCAGGAGAACTAGCCCGTCCGGGGGTTCCTGCATACCAAGAACCCCCGGACCGGGTGTTGCACCGCTCACTCGACTGGGTAGCCTGCCAACCGCGTACTGCGTGTGATCGCTGTCATTGGGTAACGATGATCTCTGCTTGTTACCGTATTGCAGCCGAAGGAGTGACTCGGGTTGCCCGCAGCGCTAGCCGTGGGACACAGGAGACCGTGAGAGCGCTGTGAACGAGAAGAGCGGATACACACCGACCAACTACCGGACGATTCGGTCGCGACTGGCCGGAGTGGTCGTCGTACCCAGCGTCGTCCTGCTGGTGATGTGGGCCGTTTTCTCCTCCTACACCGTTTTTGACGGTTTCTACATGCGGTCCATCGCGTTGAGCGTGCGCGAATCGGCGATTCCGTCAGCGGAGGCGTTCGCCGGACTGCAGCAGGAACGCCAGCTGAGCCTCGTGCTGCTGAGCAAGGCGCCCGGCGTCGACAAGGCGGCGTTGCAAGCCCAGCACGGCAGGACCGACGAGTCGCTGCGCAAGATGAAAGACGCGTTCACGGAACTTCAGGACAACTCACCGCAAGAAGTCGTCGACCGGATCAAGGCGCTCGACTCCGCGCTCAACGAGCTGCCGCAGCAGCGGGCGGGGGTCGAGGCCGGCAGCGCGAACCCGCAGGCGGTCTACGACTACTACAACAGCCTCATGGACGCGGGCGTCTCGCTCTTCGGCCACCAGGCGCGGCTCGTGCCCGACGCGGAGGCGAGCCAGGCCAACGTCCAGGCCGTCACGATCTTCCAGGCGGCCGACTGGATGTCCCGCGGCGCCACGGTCGGCTCGCGCGGGCTGCTCAACGGCAAGTTCACGCCCGCCGAACGGGTGGAGTTCGTCCGGCTCGTCGGCGCCTACCACTCGGCCGTCGACGCCACGATCCCGTTCGCGCTGGAGCAGCCGCGCACCCAGTACGACGCGCTGCGCACCAGCTCCGAGTACCGGACGTTGCTCGACCTCGAGGGCAAAATCATCAACGGCGACACGAGCGTGACCGAGCAGCAGTGGCGCGGGGCGGCCGGTCCGGTGCACGAGAAGCTCGTGCAGATCGCGGCCCAGCAGGCGCAGGACGGCGCGAACCTCGGTCTCGCCAAGGCCAACAGCCGGTTCACCGCCGTGCTGATCGGCAGCCTCATCGCGTTGCTCGCGGTCGTCGTCGGCATCGTGCTGGCGTTGCGCATCTCGAACCGGCTGGTGTCCCGTGCGCTGGTCACGCGGCTCGCGTCGTTGCGCGAGGACACGCTGCGGCTCGCGCAGGAACGGCTGCCGCACATCGTGGCGCGGTTGCGTGGCGGCGAGCAGGTGGACGTGCACCGCGACATGCCGCCGCTCGACTACGGCAACGACGAGATCGGCCAGGTCGCGGACGCGTTCAACACCGCCCAGTACACGGCGGTCGCGGCGGCGGTGAAGGAGACGCAGGCCCGTGAGGGTGTGAACCGGGTCTTTCTCGACATCGCGCACCGCAACCAGGGGCTCGTGCACCGGCAGCTCAAGATCCTCGACAAGCTGGAACGCGAGGAGGAGCACCCCGAGCAGCTCGACTCGCTCTTCCAGCTGGACCACCTGGCGACCCGCGCCCGCCGCAACGCGGAGAACCTGATCATCCTCGCCGGGGAGCAACCGGGCAGGCAGTGGCGCAAGCCGGTGCGGCTGAGTGACGTCATCCGGTCCGCGGTCGCCGAGACCGAGCAGTACGTCCGGGTCAGGGTGAACCCGGTGCCCGACCGCGCGCTGGTGGGCGTGGCCGTCGCCGACACCATCCACCTGCTCGCGGAGCTCGTCGACAACGCGACGGCGTTCTCGTCGCCGCGGTCCGAGGTGATCGTCCACTCCAGCGCCGTGCCGCACGGGATCGTGATCGAGATCGAGGACCACGGGCTCGGCATGACGCAGGAGGAACGCCTCCAGGCGAACGCGAAGCTCTCCAACCCGCCGGACTTCGAGACGATGGCGTTCCGGGGTGAGTCCCGCCTGGGGCTGTTCGTCGTCGCCCGCCTTGCGGCACGGCGCGGGATCAAGGTGGAGCTGCGCGACTCGCCGTACGGCGGCACCGTCGCGTTGTGCGTGCTGCCGCCGAACATCGTCGCCCCGCACAGCCAGGCGGGCGACATCACCGAGACCACGCAGATGCCGGTGCGGTCGTTCCACGACCAGCACCACGGCCACGTCGAGGAACACCCGAGCTTCCCCGTGACGCTCGCGCCCGAGGTGCAGGCGGCGCTGAACGCCTCGATGAACTCAGGGGCCCTCTCAGCCGTTTCCGCAACAGATGCATCGGCGGACGAACCAAAGACCCAGGCACCTCCTCCTCCGGACGGGAAGGCTCCCCTTCCCCGCAGGAAGAAGCGGCAGAACCTCGCGCCGCAGCTCATGCAGTCCTCGGAGGAAGTGCCCCACGCCGAGCCGGTGACCGGCGAAAGGTCAGCTGAGCGGACCCGAGACGGGCTCGCCGCGTTCCAGCGCGGCACCCGTGACGCCCGGCTGACCGACGACTGGAGATCAGAAGGAGCCCCCTCGTCATGAAGGACAACACCAGCCAGCACGGTGAACTGAACTGGTTGCTGGAGGACCTCATCCAGCGCGTGGTCGGCGCCCGTCACGCGGTCGTGCTGTCGGCGGACGGACTCCTGCTCGGCCGCTCGGCCGGGCTGTCCCGCGACGACTCCGAGCACCTCTCCGCGATGGCGTCGGCGTTCCAGTCGCTCGCCCGCGGCACCGGCCGGCACTTCGGCGGCGGTGCGGTGCGGCAGACCATCGTGGAGATGGAGCACGCGTACCTGTTCGTGACGGCGGCCGGTCATGGAGCGTGTCTCGCGGTTCTGGGCGAGGAAGACGCCGACATGGGCATGATCGCCTACGAGATGAACATGCTGGTCAAGCGGGTGGGCACCTACCTCTCGTCGGCCCCGCGCGCAGAACAGGCGACCGTGCCCACAGCACGAGAGTCGCGCTGATGACCGCGCGGGAGGACTGGTGGTACGACGAGGCCGCGGGGCCGCTCGTGCGGCCGTACGCCATGGTGCGCGGCCGCACCCGGCCGAACGCGCCTGATCTGCACCTGGTGACGCAGGTACGAGCCTCCTCGGTTGCGTCCGACCAGACGTCGCTGACGGTCGAGCATCGCGAGATCATGGCGCTGTGTCTGCGCCCGTTGTCCGTCGCCGAGGTGGCCGCCTACCTCGACGTGCCGCTCATCGTGGTGAAGGTCCTGCTGTCGGACCTCATCGAGCGCGGTGACGTGCACGTGCAGAACTCCTCCCCCCAGATTCCCGACAGGGATCTCCTGCAGGCCGTACTGGATGGTGTTCGTGGGATCTGACGACCAGCCGACCGTGCCGACCGCGGTCAAGATCGTCATCGCGGGCGGGTTCGGCACCGGCAAGACCACCATGGTCGCGTCGGTGTCCGAGATCGAGCCCCTCCGGACCGAGGAACTGCTCACCGAGGCCGGTGTGCACGTCGACGACCTCGCCGGCATCGAGGGCAAGGACACCACGACCGTCGCCCTGGACTTCGGGCGCATCACCATCAACACCAAGGTGGTGCTGTACCTGTTCGGGACGCCGGGGCAGAACCGGTTCTGGTTCATGTGGGACGAGCTGGCGACCGGTGCGATCGGCGCGGTCGTGCTGGTGGACACGCGGCGGCTCGACTCGTCGTTCCCCTCCATCGACTTCTTCGAGCACCGCGGGATTCCGTTCGTCGTCGCGGTGAACTGCTTCGACGGGGCGCAGCCGTACACGGTGGACGAGGTGCGGCATGCGCTTGATCTGGACGACGGGATTCCGGTCATGCTTTGTGATGCGCGGGATCGGGAGTCGTCGAAGGCGGTGCTGGTGGGGCTGATCCAGCACTCGATGAACCGGCTCGAAGCCGCCGTGTGACTCGTGAGGGCGAGCTGCGGCTGCTGGATCCCGAGTTCACCGAGATCAGGGCGTCCGGAACGCGGTGGCGGCCATCATCGCCGGACGCTCGTAGCAGGCGTTGTAGATGCCGGTCTCGTTCGACTCGGTGTACGCCTTCGCGAGGCTGTCGTGGTCGTTCATGCCCTGGGCATGTGATCAACAAAGGCACAGCTGGGCCAGCGATCAGCGCCGCTGCCGGTTACGCTTCTTGCTTCGTTCGTGTTCCAACGAGATCGCTCGACGGGAGACGGCAAGGAGGATGCGTCGCTTTGCTGCGGTAGCTCTGGGGATCCTGTTCTGTTCGCTGGTGGTGAGCCCGGCGCAGGCAGAGCAGCCGTCGTTGCTCGACCGGATCAACGCGGAACGCGCCCCAGCGGGCCTTGCCCCGCTGGAGGAGGACGGCGCCCTGTCGGCGGTGTGCCAGACGGAGGCGGTGGCGTTCGATCTCGCGCCCGGGCCGGTGCCTCCGGCGGTCAGCCTTGTTTCCACGGTCGGCGAGAACATCGGGGAAGGGTTCGCCACGGTGCAGACCGTCATGACCTCCTGGATGAACAGCAATGGGCACCGGGCGAACATCCTGAATCCGGACTTCAGGCACCTGGGGCAGGGGCACAGCGGCACCGCCTGGTGCGCGGACTTCACCAGCCTCTGACTCCGGTTCAAGCAGCCAAGTGGTCGAGCACACGTTCCACGAGCGCGGTGTCGCAGTGTTCGACGAGTTCGGTGATCTTGCCGTCGGCCATGCGGAGGATGAAGCAGTAGGTTTGCTCGTACTGCTCGCCACGCGTGGTTGTGCCATGGCCGCGTGCCTGCACCACCACTCGGTCGTCTTCGGCGATGATGAGGTCGGCTTCGCAGCGGTAGTCGGTGAACTGGGCCATCAACGGGCGCAGGAGTCCCTTGAGGGCGTTCGGTTTCGGGCCCCAGGTGCCCGACCACGACCAGTTGCCGGGGAACACCCAGCGGAAGTCGTCCGCCATCGCCTCGCTCAGCGCGTTGGCGTTCCCGCGTGCCATCTCCTCGAAGACTTCCCGGATCTGCTTCTTGTTCTCGGCTGCTCCCATGCCGATCACGTTAGGCAGCGTGGAGCTATGCGACAAACGACTGTCTCACATGTGTGGTATCAGTTTTGAGCATGGGTGAGTTCACGGTCGTCGGCCTGAGAGTTGTGCGGGAAGCGGCCAGGCACGGGTCGTTCTCCACGGCGGCCGAACGGCTGGGGTACACGCAGTCCGCCGTGTCGCGGCAGATCGCGCTCATGGAGCAGGCGGCGGGGCAGGCGTTGTTCGAGCGGCGGGCGCGCGGGGTGCGGCTGACCGAGGCGGGGCAACTCGTCGCCAAACACGCCGAGGCGGTGCTCGGTGAGCTCGGTGCCGCCCAGCAGCGCTTGCAGGACCTGAAGGAACGCCCGGCGACGCGGCTAAGGGTCGGCGCGTTCTCCACGGCCATGGCGGTGCTGGTGCCCACCGCGATCGCGGCGGCGGGGCCGACGCGGGTGACGGTCCGGGAAGGGCTGAGTCAGAGCCTGGTCAAGGCGGTGCAACGCGGACGGCTCGACCTCGCGGTGGTGGTAGCGGCGCCGTTCGAGGAAGTCGAGATGACGCCGCTGCTGGAGGATCCGCTGTTCGTCGCGACCGGGCTCGGGCATCAGTTCGCCGGTCGGGCCGCGGTCATCGCAAAGGAGCTCAGAGGGCAGCGGTGGATCGCCGGGAGCGAGGAGCCGGGCACGACGCTGCTCGACGCGTGGGCGGAGAAGCCGGAGATCGCTTACGTGGCACGGGACTGGGTCGCGAAGCTCGGCCTCGTCGCGGCCGGGCTGGGCGTCACGGTCGTGCCGGGCCTGGTCGTGCCCGCACTTCCGCCGTCGGTCGCGGTGGTCCGCATCAATCACCCCGAGGCGGTGCGGACCACGGCAGTCGTCCGCCGCCCGGCGCACGAGCCCGCGCAGAAGTTCACGGAACTGCTCAGGGACGCCGCCGCCGAACTCGCCGTGCAGGTCCGGCGGCGGCTCCCAAGTCACTTCGCGTAGTTGTGGAACCCGCGGCCCGACTTCTTGCCCAGCAGGCCCGCGTCCACCATGCGCAGCAGCAGCGGCGGCGGCGAGTACAGCGGCTCCTTGAACTCGTCGTACATCGACTCGGCGATGGCCTTCGTGGTGTCGAGGCCGATCAGGTCGGTGAGACGCAGCGGGCCCATCGGGTGGGCGCAGCCGAGCACCATGCCGTTGTCGATGTCGTCCGCCGACGCGAAGCCGGACTCCAGCATGCGGATCGACGAGAGCAGGTACGGGATCAGCAGCGCGTTGACCACGAAGCCGGCGCGGTCCTGCGAGCGGATGACCTCCTTGCCCAGGGTGGCGCGCACGAAGGCCTCCGCGCGGACCTGGGTGGTGGCGCCGGTCAGCAGCGACGGCACGATCTCGACCAGCTTCAGCACGGGCACCGGGTTGAAGAAGTGCACGCCGATGACCTGCTCGGGGCGGCTCGTGGCCATGCCCAGCTTCATGATCGGGATGGACGACGTGTTGGACGCGAAGATGGCGTCCTCGTCCTTCACGACCTTGTCGAGCGAGGTGAAGACCTCGGTCTTGATCTGCTCGTTCTCGGCGACCGCCTCGACCACGAACTGCCGGTCGGCGAACTCGCCGATGTCGGTGGTGAACCGGATGCGCCCGATGGCCGCCTCCCGGTCCTCCTCGCTCAGCTTGCCCGACTTGACGCCCCTGGCCAGCGACGACGCGATCCGCGCCTTGGCTGCCTCGGACGCGCTCGCGTTGACCTCGGCGACGATGACGTCGAGGCCGGCGCGGGCGCTCACCTCGGCGATTCCGGAGCCCATGAGGCCGGAACCGACGACTCCCACACGTTGAATGTCACTCACCTGCCCGATCCTGCCACGACCTGCTCGAAACCAGGTCGCGGAGAGCCTCCCGCACCGTGAACGCGTAGTCGCCGACCGGTCGGTAGCCGAGCGCGACGGCGGCCGAGGTGTCGAGGACGAACCCGCGGTGCCAGGGGTGGCGGCCGGCCTCGTCGTGGTCCAGCAGGATCTCCCGCCAGTGGTGGCCGAACGCCCGCGCGATGATCCGGGAGATCTCCAGGCCGTTGGGGGCGTCCGGGTCGGCGGCGTTGAGGACGCGGGTGCCGGGGTTCCCGGCGACGGTCTCGATCAGCGACGCGATGTTGGCCGCGGCGGCGGGGTGGTCGACGCCCTCGCCGCGCGACGCCAGCAGCACGATCTGGTGCCGCGCGAGGATCCGTTCGACGAAGTACCACTCCAGCGGGCGTTTGTTGCCGGCTCCGTGCACTTTGGACGGTCGCAGCACGGTGATCGGCAGGCCGCTGTCCAGCAGGACGTGTTCGGCCGCGACCTTGTTGGCGCCGTAGCCCTCGCGGGTCAGGTGGTCGCCGTCTCCCGGGGCCATCGTCGGCTGGTCCTCGGTGACCGGGCCGGCGAACCGCGGCGGTTCAGCGGAATTCACGTGCCGGCCTTCGTCATCGGCGTACACGGCCTTGGCGGAGATCATCACGGTCGAAGTCGCGTTGCGCGCCAACGGAAGCAGCGTCCGGGCGTGCTCGGCGGTGTAGCAGAGGCAGTCGACGAGGAGGTCCGCTCCGTCGCCCAGCGCGCGGGTGATGGCCGCCGGGTCCTCGCGGTCCACCTCACGGCCGGGAGCGTCGACCGTCCACCCGCTCGCCCGTAGACGGCGTGCGGCGGCACGGCCGATGAGGCCCGTGCCGCCGAGAACCAACGCGCGTGGCATTCCTCGAGACTAGACCGAGTCGAGGTCCCTCTCGATCGCGGCCAGCTCCTCCGGAGTGCCCTGGACCTTCGGGCCCTTGAACCACTTCCGCGCGGAGACCAGCCACCAGATGCCCGCGAACCCGAGCACCACCAGCACCGCGATCGGCGTGTAGTTGAACGTCTTCGCCGTCACGGGACTGGCTTGGGGCAGCATGAACAGCACGGTGATGAACACGACCCAGGCCACCGCCACGACACCGATCGGCCTGCTCCAGCGACCCAGGTGCCACGGTCCGCGCTGGAACCGGTCGCCCTGCAGCAACCGCAGCAGAGTCGGTAGCACGTAAGCGATGTAGAGCCCGATCACGGCGATGGAGGTGACCGCGGCATAAGCGGTCGCGTTCCACAGGTACGGCAGGCCGAGCACGAACGCGCCACCCGCGGCGAGCCAGATCGCGTTGGTGGGCGTCCGGGTGCGCTTGTTGATCTTGTGCCACACGCGGGACGCCGGCAGTGCGCCGTCGCGGGAGAAGGCGTAGATCATGCGCGAGTTCGCGGTCACCGAGGACATGCCGCAGAACAGCTGGGCGCCGATCGCGATGAGCAGCAACAGCTTGCCGCCCGTCATGCCGAGCGCGTCGATGAAGATCTGCGCCGGGGGCACGCCGGTCGAACTGGACAGGGCGCCGTCGTAGTCGCGGATGGCGAACGTGATGCCGACCAGCAGCACCCAGCCCGCGATCAGCGACACGACGATCGACATCACGATGCCGCGCGGGCCGCTGCGGGCCGCGTCGTGCGTCTCCTCGGTCATGTGGGCCGAGGCGTCGTAACCGGTGAAGGTGTACTGCGCCAGCAACAATCCGAGGAGCCCGACGTAGAACGCCGACGACCAGCCGGTGTTGTTGACGAAGTGCGTGAAGACGAACGAAGCGGACTGGTGCTCCGACGGAATGATCACCAGCGCGCCGACGATGACCACGACACCGACGATGTGCCACCACACGCTGATGTCGTTCAGCAGCGCGACGATCTTGACGCCGAACGTGTTCAGCAGGCCGTGCAGCACCAGCACCACGCCGAAGATCAGGATCGTGTGCGGAGGCGTTGCGGAGTAACCGAACTGGAGATCCAGGAACGCGTTGATGAAGAACGCGGCACCGAAGTCGATGCCCGCCGTCACCGCGACCTGGCCGAGGAAGTTGAACCAGCCGGTGAACCACGACCAGGCGGCGCCGTTGCTCGGTGCGAGCTTCGCCGCCCAGTAGTACAGACCGCCCGCCGTCGGGAAGCTGGAGCAGACCTCCGCCATCGCGAGACCGACGATCAAGGTCATCAGGCCGACGAACGGCCAGCCCCACACGATGAGCGCGGGACCACCGGTGTTCATGCCGAACCCGTAGAGGGTCAGGCACCCGGACAGGATCGAGATGATCGTGAACGACACGGCGAAGTTGGAGAACCCGGACATCGTCCGGGACAGCTCCTGGGCGTAGCCGAGCTCGTGCAGCCGCTGCTCGTCGGCCGACCGGGGCGCGGCGGGGGGACTGTCTGCTTCGTGACTCATCGGGGTCCTCCTCATTTGGACTCCGTCCAGTCCTTTAGACGGTGGCTGAGGGTGGCGCTCGTCACCCGGTGGTGTCAAGATGGTGCGGCCAATGGCTCGCAGACATACCTTTGGAGGACCGTCGGGATGCTGACCGTCGAGGAGTTGCGCGCGGCCGTGGACACCGGTGAGATCGACACCGTCCTGGTCGCGATCGTGGACATGCAGGGCCGCCTGCAGGGCAAGCGGTGCGCTGCCCAGTACTTCCTCGACGACGTCCTCGACCACTCCGCGGAGGGCTGCAACTACCTGCTCGCCGTCGACGTCGAGATGAACCCGGTCAGCGGCTTCGAGATGTCGAGCTGGGACCGCGGGTACGGCGACTTCGTGATGAAGCCGGACCTGGCCACGCTGCGCCGCGTGCCGTGGCAGGAGGGCACCGCGCTCGTCATGTGCGACGTCGTCTGGGAGAACGGCGACCCGGTCGTCGCCTCGCCGCGCCAGGTCCTGCGCAAGCAACTCGACCGGCTGGCCGCGCTCGGGCTGGACTGCTACGTCGGCACCGAGCTGGAGTTCATCGTCTTCGACGACTCCTACGAGCAGGCGTGGAACGCCGGCTACCGCAACCTCACGCCGTCCAACCAGTACAACGTCGACTACTCGTTGCTCGGCACTGCGCGCGTGGAACCGTTGCTGCGCGCCATCCGCAACGGCATGACGGGCGCGGGCTTGACGGTCGAGTCGGCCAAGGGCGAGTGCAACCCCGGCCAGCACGAGATCGCGTTCAAGTACACGACGGCGCTGCGCACGTGCGACCAGCACGCGATCTACAAGAACGGCTCGAAGGAGATCGCGGCACAGCAGGGCAAGTCGCTCACGTTCATGGCGAAGTACAACGAACGCGAGGGCAACTCCTGCCACATCCACCTGTCCGTGAGGTCCAAGGAAGGCGAACCGGTGTTCGCCGAGGGCCAGGGCATGTCCGAGCTGATGAAGCACTTCCTCGCCGGGCAGCTGGCCGCACTGAGGGAGCTCACCTACTTCCTCGCGCCGAACATCAACTCCTACAAGCGTTTCGTGAAGGGCTCGTTCGCGCCGACCGCCGTCGCGTGGGGCCGGGACAACCGCACGTGCGCGCTGCGGGTCGTCGGCCACGGGCAGTCGCTGCGGTTCGAGAACCGGGTGCCCGGCGGCGACGTGAACCCGTACCTGGCGGTCGCGGCGTTGATCGCGGCGGGCCTGCACGGAGTCGAGCGGAAGCTCGAGCTGGAGGACGAGTTCGTCGGCAACGCCTACGCCTCGGACCGGCCGACCGTGCCGACGACGCTCAAGGAAGCCGCGGAACTCTTCGAGGCCAGCGAGATCGCGCGCGAGGCGTTCGGCAAGGAGGTCGTCGACCACTACCTGAACGCGGCCAGGGTCGAGCTGGAGGCGTTCGAAGCGGCGATCACGGACTGGGAGAAGGTGCGCTGCTTTGAGCGCCTCTAAGCCTCTCATTGGGATCAGCACCTACCTGGAACGCACGCGTTTCGGGCTCTGGGACGTGGAAGCCGCGGTGCTCTACCGCGGTTACCTCGACTGCGTCGTGAAGGCGGGCGGCAACCCCGTCATGCTGCCGCCGGTCGGCACCTGGACCGCCGAGACGATCGGGTTCCTGGACGGACTGGTGATCGCGGGCGGCGCGGACGTCGACCCCGCGACCTACGGCGCCGAACCGCACGAGCTGACCGGTGAGCCACGACGTGACCGCGACGACTCCGAGTTCGCGCTGGTCGAGGCCGCGCTCAAGCTCGACCTGCCCGTGCTCGGCGTGTGCCGGGGCATGCAGGTGCTCAACGTGGCGCTGGGCGGCACGTTGCACCAGCACATCGAGGGTCACAACGAGGCTCCCGGAGTGTTCGGGCACACCGACATCGCGGTGGTGCCGGACACCAAGCTGCACGCGATTCTGGGCGACCACACAGGAGTCCAGTGCCATCACCACCAGTCGCTGGACCGGATCGCGGACGGGCTTCGCGTGACCGCGGAAGCGCCTGACGGGACGGTCGAGGCCGTCGAACTGGACGGCGCGCGGTTCGTCGTCGGCGTGCAGTCGCACCCCGAGCAGGACATCGAGGATCTCAGGTTGTTCGAGGCTCTTGTGAGCGCGGCAAGGAGTAGAGCGTGACCTTCGACGTCATCAACCCGGCTACCGAGAAGGTGGTGCGGTCCGTTCCGCACACCACTCTCGAAGAGACGGACGCGGCGATCGTCCGGGCGCAGCAGGCGTTCGAGAGCTGGCGGAACGTCGCGCCCGGTGATCGTGGACGGCTGCTGCGCAAGTTCGCGGAGATCGTCGACGCGCACAACGAGGAGCTGGCGCGGCTGGAGGTCGAGAACTCCGGCCACACCATCGGCAACGCGCGGTGGGAGGCCGGCAACGTCCGAGATGTGCTGCAGTACTACTCGGCCGCTCCGGAACGGTTGTTCGGCAAGCAGATCCCGGTTCCCGGCGGCCTGAACGTCACGTTCCACGAGCCGCTCGGCGTCGTCGGCGTGATCGTGCCGTGGAACTTCCCGATGCCGATCGCGGGTTGGGGGTTCGCGCCCGCACTGGCCGCCGGCAACACGGTGGTGCTGAAGCCCGCGGAGGTCACGCCGCTCACCGCGATCCGCCTCGATGAGCTCGCGCTGGAGGCCGGTCTGCCGGAGGGCGTGTTCCAGGTGCTGCCGGGCAAGGGCAGCGTCGTCGGCAACCGGTTCGTCACGCATCCGTTGGTGCGCAAGGTCGTCTTCACCGGCTCGACCGAGGTCGGCAAGCAGATCATGGCGGGCTGCGCGGACCAGGTGAAGCGGGTGACGCTGGAGCTCGGCGGCAAGTCGGCGAACATCGTCTTCGCGGACTCCGACCTGGAGAAGGCCGCCGCGACGGCGCCGTACGGGGTGTTCGACAACGCCGGGCAGGACTGCTGCGCCCGGTCGCGGATCCTCGTGCAGGCGAGCGTCTACGACCGGTTCATGGAACTGCTGGAGCCCGCGGTCAAGGGCGTGAAGGTCGGCGAGCCCGGCGACGACGCGACCGAGATGGGGCCGCTCATCAGCGCGTCGCACCTCGGCAAGGTCGCGTCTTACGTCCCAGACGACGCCCCGGTGGCGTTCCGGGGAAGCGCGCCGGACGGACCGGGGTTCTGGTTCCCGCCGACGGTTCTCACTCCTGAACCGGGAGACCGCACGGTCACCGAGGAGATCTTCGGACCGGTCGTGGTCGTGCTGCCGTTCCAGGACGAGGCCGATGCGATCCGGATCGCGAACGACTCGGAGTACGGCCTGTCCGGTTCGATCTGGACGAACGACGTGGGCCGGGCGATCCGGGTGTCGCGGGCGGTCGAGGCCGGAAATCTGTCTGTGAACTCGCATTCTTCTGTTCGCTACTGGACACCTTTCGGTGGCGTGAAGCAGTCCGGGCTCGGTCGTGAGCTCGGACCCGACGCCCTGGACAGCTTCACCGAAGTCAAGAACGTCTTCATCGCATCCTGATTCTGGGCAAACCTGAGCAACGAGGAGAACAACAGATGGTGCAGCGACTCGAAGGCCGCGTGGCCGTCGTCACGGGTGGCGCTAGCGGCATCGGACTCGCGACCGTGCGCAGGTTTGCGAGCGAGGGCGCGAAGGTCGTCGTCGCCGATCTCGACCCCGCGAGCGGCAAGGCGGCCGCGGACGAGGTCGGCGGGCTGTTCGCCCAGGTCGACGTGACCGACGAGGAACAGGTCAAAGCGCTTTTCCAGACCACTGTGGACACTTACGGCAAGCTGGACATCGCGTTCAACAACGCCGGGATCTCGCCGCCCGACGACGACTCGATCCTGACCACGGGCATCGAGGCGTGGGAGCGCGTGCAGAAGGTGAACCTCACGTCGGTTTATTTGTGTTGCAAGTACGCCCTCCCGCACATGCAGGCCAACGGCAAGGGCTCCATCATCAACACGGCGTCGTTCGTGGCGACGATGGGCGCGGCGACGTCGCAGATCTCCTACACGGCGTCGAAGGGTGGCGTGCTCGCGATGTCCCGTGAGCTCGGTGTGCAGTTCGCGCGCGAGGGCATTCGCGTCAACGCGCTGTCCCCTGGGCCGGTGAACACGCCGTTGCTGCGGGAACTGTTCGCGAAGGACCCGGAGCGGGCCGCACGGCGCCTTGTCCACGTGCCGCTCGGCCGGTTCGCCGAACCTGAGGAAATCGCCGCGGCGGTCGCGTTCCTGGCGTCCGACGACTCGTCGTTCATGACGGCGTCGAACTTCCTCGTGGACGGTGGCATCGCCGGCGCTTACGTGACACCCCTG
>JAVXWK010000641.1:0-5788 GCA_032230575.1 Pseudonocardiales bacterium
CCGTCGCTCATATGAGCGACGACGGCCGGTCGTGGATGACGCGTCTGACTGACGCCGTTCTCGACCGTGCCGGCTGGGGTGTCCACACAGCGCGTGATGTCGCGGAAGAAGTGAAGGTCGCGTTGCGCGCCATGGCCACGCCGGGCGGCATGCGCGGGGTCGCGATGGAAGCGGCCTGGTTGACGGCCCACGCGGTGCTCTACCCGTGGGGCGCGATCACCGAGCAGCTGCGTCCGGACGGGCAGTTCCGGCACTACCGCACCGACGGCCTGCCACCCCGCCAGCGCGGGCTGATGGTTTCGGCGATGGACGCGGCGGGCACCCCGATCGTGTTGGTGCATGGCATCGGGGACAACCGCTCCGCCTTCGCGGTGCTGTCGGGGGCGCTGCGAAGGCGGGGCTTCGGGGTGGTGCACGCCATCAACTACAGCGTGCTGACGGCGTTGACCGGGGACGTCCGCCGCTCGGCCGCGTTGCTCGGCGCGCACATCGAGCGGATCTGCGAGCAGACCGGTGCCGATCAGGTGCATGTGGTCGGCCATTCGCTCGGCGGTCTCATCGCCAGGTATTACGTACAACGGCTGCACGGCGACTCACGCGTTCGCACACTCGTAACACTCGGAACGCCGCACAACGGCACGTTGCTCGCCTATTTGATGCCGACTCCGCTGACCCGGCAGTTGCGCCCCGGTTCGGAGCTGTTGTCCGAACTGGCTGAGCCCTGCCGCCCGTGCGCCACACGCTTCGTCGTGGTCTGGTCCGAGATGGATCAGATCATCGTGCCTCAGCGCAACGCCCGACTGGAGCACTCCGCGTTGCACGTCGAGGAGCACCAGATACGTGATTCAGGTCACCTTTCTTTGCCGGTTGACACGAGGACTCTTCACGTAGTTGTGACCGCCATCACCCGATCGGATGACTCTCTAGGTCACCCCATCGCCGCTGGCGGCGAGGCGTGTCGCGCGCCCGGCGTGACCGACGGTCACAGTTGACAGTTGAAACCAGCTGGTCGCTGCCTGTTCGGACGAAATAACGAACTGGGGTTTGCCCTCCGAGGCTCCGCGCCGTTACTGTCCCCCGGTCCGTTGTCACGGTCTGATCACAGAAGGACACCGAGTCAGAACCCCGAATCCTGACTCACCGGGAATCCCCCGCCCGGCAGTCCACCGATCAGGCTCCCCGAAGGCGGAAGGGCAAGCTTTGAGTCACCACCGCTCCCCCGGCGGCCATGAACGCAGTGCTGCGCTTGATGAGGCAGTCGACCGTGCCTCCACGCGTACCGTCAGCACCCACCGGCTCCCCCCGCCACCGTCGGCGCTTCGCGGACGCATCGTCGTCGCCGCCGTCGCAGTAGGCGCGTTCGCCGCAGCAGGCGCAGGTCAGACCCTGCAGGCCGCCGCGGACGACAGCAAGGACGTCCAGCTCGCGAACCAGGCCAACGGCTCCGCGGCCTTCACCGGGCAGGGTGGCGACAACACTTCCGCCCCGCAGATCCTCGCGGTCTCCAAGACCACGTCCGAGGGTTCCGCCGAGGCCGCCAAGCTCCTGCGCAGCCAGCAGCTCACCACCGAGCGCGAGGCCGTCGAGGCCGAGAAGAAGCGCCCGAAGTACGTCCGCCCCGCCGCCGGTGACTTCACCTCCGGCTACGGCGGCCGCTGGGGCACCATGCACCTCGGCATCGACATCGCCGGCCCGATCGGCACGCCGATCCTGGCCGCCGCCGACGGCGTGATCCTCGAGGCCGGTCCGGCTTCCGGGTTCGGTCTGTGGGTCCGGGTGCAGCACGAGGACGGGACCATCACGGTCTACGGCCACGTGAACGACTTCATCGTCCGCGAAGGGCAGCCGGTCAAGGCCGGGCAGATGATCGCCCACATGGGCAACCGCGGCTTCTCCACCGGCCCTCACCTGCACTTCGAGGTCTGGAACCCCGGCGGCCAGAAGATCAACCCGCTCACGTGGCTGAACGCTCGCGGCGTGACCGTCTGATTCGCGGTCCGCTGAACTACGGCTCAGTAGCTTTCTCGCGCCGGTTCGGCGTAGACCCACCTCCGGGTGTGGGAGTGGGCGGTTCAGGCGCCCCATGGGCCTCATGAGCCTCTAACAGCGCTCCTGTCGCTCGTATTCCGCGACTTGTTACAGAGTCATGCCGGAAGTTGAGCCGGACTCGAGTGGGGCTCGAGGTTCGCTCAGGGTGGGGCCGGGTCGTGGTCCTGGCGGACGAAGCAGGCCGTTGCCACTCGCCAGACCGAGCACATGTGTTTTCGCCATCTTGGGCCGCAGGCTTTGCAGGCTCCCGAGTCCGTGGGCTCGTGGAGGGCGAGCAGGGTGCGCCAGGCTGACGTCAGGCGGGTCGTTGCCGAGGGCGTGCCTGCCGATTCCAGCTGGTTGAGGATTGCGAACACTCGTTCGTGCAGCACGTTCGCCAGTACATGATCCAATTGAGAGCGCTCCCGCGTTGGGTGGGTCCACACGCGGTTGATGATGCTCGGTGGGTCTGACAATTTTCGGCGCTGACGATCGCTCGAAGCTCGCGAATGGCTTGAGCTGAGCTGACCTGGGCTCGCCCGTGGCCGGATGTGTAGCTGAGTCGTACGGCCGGACCGCTCTCCCGTTCGGTCCGGCCGTACTCGCCGCGAAGTTCTGGCCCCCGCCTTCCCTTCGCTCCCCTTCGTCTGCAGGCTGCTCCCCTTGCTGCGGATCGCCCCGAACGGCCCGCGGCTGTGCTGCTTGCGACACCCACATAGACGTACGAAGTTGGGGTTCGTTGCGCTGGTTTTTGGGAATTTCTTGAGATTTATCTGCGGGGAGGGGAAGTGCTGGTCAGGGGTGGTTTGGGGTGTCTGGTTCGTGAGGGTTGGGAGGGTTTGGGGACCGCCGCTGGCGGCACGCGCCGGTTTCGTAGGTCGTCCCCATGATTCGTTGGCGAGTGCTCCGCGCCATACGTGGGTTGATGGCACGCCTGTTGCGTTGGGCGACTGCGCGTTGCGTAAGTGGTGCGCTCCGGGTGGGGTCCCTCCCGGAGCGCACGAGAAAAGCAGCTCGCCTTACGTAGTGCTCGGCTTCGCCATCGCTCGGGGCGCCGCCTTCGGCGTGCGCGGGTGGGTGACGAGTGGGCTAGAGCTTGGTCATGGGGACGCTGCCGATCAGCATCAGGCGGACTGTGCCCGAGTTGCCGAAGTCGATCGTGGCAGTGGCCCTCAGACCCGCGCCGTCTATGGCTACTACTCGGCCCAGGCCGTACTTGTCGTGGGTTACGCGGTCGCCCACTTCCAGCTTCATGGCCGGGGCGTCCTTCCAGCCCGCCTTGCCCGGGGCTGGGCGGGAGAGGCCCCTCGAGGCTATGCCGCCTGAGGCTGAGCGGCCCCAGGTCGTGGCTGCTGCCGGGGCCGAGCGGGATGGTTCTACTCGGCGCCAGTCGATGAGGTCTTGGGGGATCTCGCTCAGGAAGCGGGAGGCCGGGTTTGCTGAGGGCTGGCCCCAGGCTGAGCGGACCAGAGCACGTGAGAGGTAGAGGCGTTGCTGGGCTCGGGTGATGCCCACGTAGGCGAGGCGGCGTTCTTCTGCCAGTTCGGCTGGGTCGCCCAGGGCTCGCATGTGGGGGAAGACGCCGTCTTCCCAGCCCGTGCAGAAGACGACCGGGTATTCGAGGCCCTTGGCCGTGTGGATGGTCATCAGGGTCACCACGCCGTCGGACTCGGCGTCCGGGATCGAGTCCGCGTCCGCCACCAGGGAGACGCGTTCCAGGAAGGCCGGGAGGGACGGGACCGGGTCGGCGCCTTCCGGGAGTTCCAGTTCGGTGAACTCGCGGGCGACCGTGACCAGCTCGTTGAGGTTTTCGACCCTGGTGTGGTCCTGGGGGTCCTCGCTGGCTTCCAGTTCGGTGCGGTAGCCGGTCTTTTCGAGGACGGCTTCGAGGATGTCGGCCACGTCGTCTTCGCGCTCGACCATCTCGCCGAGTTGGTCCATGAGTTCCACGAAGCCCGCGATTGCGTTGCGGGAGCGCGGGTTCAGCATCGGGACGCGGTCGTCGACGGCCTCGCGGAGGGCTGCGGCGAAGCTGATTCGCTCGCGTTCGGCGTAGGCGCTGACGCAGGCTTCGGCTCGGTCGCCGATGCCTCGCTTGGGGACGTTGAGGATTCGGCGGAGGGAGACCGTGTCCTCGGGGTTGGCCAGGGTTCGCAGGTAGGCGAGGGCGTCGCGGACTTCCCGGCGCTCGTAGAAGCGGACGCCGCCCACCACGCGGTACGGAAGGCCTAGGCGGATGAAGATTTCCTCGAAGACGCGCGATTGGTTGTTGGTGCGGTAGAAGACGGCGATCTCGCTGTTGTTGACCTCACCGCCGTCCACCAGGCGATCGATCTCGTTGGCCACGAAGGCGGCTTCGTCGTGTTCGTTGTCGGCCACGTAGCCGACGATCTTCTCGCCCTCGCCGAGGTCGGACCAGAGGGTCTTGTCGCGGCGGTTGGGGTTGCGGGAGATGACCGCGTTGGCCGCCGTGAGGATGTTCTGGGTGGAGCGGTAGTTCTGCTCCAGCAGGATCGTGGTGGCGTCCGGGTAGTCGCGCTCGAACTCCACGATGTTGCGGATCGTGGCGCCGCGGAAGGCGTAGATGGACTGGTCCGCGTCGCCCACCACGCACAGTTCTGCCGGGGGGATCTCGCCGCCCGCCTTGCCGACGAGCTCGCGCACCAGCGTGTACTGGGCGTGGTTCGTGTCCTGGTACTCGTCGACCATCACGTGGCGGAAGCGGCGGCGGTAGTGCTCGGCCACGTCCGGGAACGTCTGGAGGAGCTCGACCGTGCGCATGATCAGGTCGTCGAAGTCGAGGGAGTTCGATTCACGCAGGCGGCGCTGGTAGACCTCGTAGACCTCGGCCACGCGGCGTTCCAGGTCGTTGGTGGCCTGGGCGGTGGCGGTCTCCGGGTCGATGAGCTCGTTCTTGAGGTTCGAGACGTGCACGGCGAGGGTGCGGGCCGCGTACTTCTTCGGGTCGAGATCGAGATCGCGCGCCACGAGGGTGATGAGGCGGCGGGTGTCGTCGCTGTCGTAGATCGAGAAGTTCGACGACATGCCCAGGGTCTTGGCCTCGCGGCGCATGACCCGGACGCACATCGAGTGGAACGTCGACACCCACATCGAGCGGGCGCGGGCGCCCACCATGTCGGCGACGCGCTCCTTCATCTCCGCAGCGGCCTTGTTCGTGAACGTGATGGCCATGATCTGACCGGGGTGCACGTCGCGTTCCGCGAGCAGGTAGGCGATCCGCCTGGTGAGGACGCGCGTCTTGCCGGAGCCGGCGCCGGCCACCACGAGCAGCGGTGAACCGGCGTGCTCGACGGCACGGCGCTGCGCGGGGTTCAGGTCGTCGAGCAGGTGGCCCGCGCGGGAAACGGGGGGACTTGAGGGCAAGTCGAACAAGGCGCTCATCGTTCATCCACGGTACCGGGCGGCACCGACAAAACTCGTACCACCCGACCATGTGTTCGATCGGGTCTCTGCTCGGGCGTCCCATCTGGTGAGTTCCGGTGCCTTCAGGACTTGGCGGCGGGCGCTGGTTCTGTGCAACACTGCATCTGTGCGCGCGACGTTCTTCGAGTTTTTCTACGGGATCCGGACTCCGGCTCCCGTGGTCGTCTAGCGCTGACTAAGCCACCACGAAGCCCCGGAGTCCTCGGACCCCGGGGCTTCGTTCGCTTCCGGGCCAGGACTCGAAGAGTCGAGAGGTCACCACGATGGACACCACCACCGAGCCCGACATCAACGAGCTGCGCCAGGAGATCGACCA
>JAVXWK010000642.1:0-2502 GCA_032230575.1 Pseudonocardiales bacterium
GTCGCGGTCGGCGCGCTGATGAAGGACAGGTTCGGCCCCGAGATCGCCGACCGCCTGGTCGGTCCGTTGCTCGGCGGCGTCTACGCGGGCCGCGCGGACGAGCTCGGCCTGCGCGCCACGATGCCGCAGATCGCCACGCTGCTGGACAAGGGCGTCGGCTCGCTGCTCGCCGCCGCCGCGACGATGATGCCCGCGCCGCCGCAGCCCCGTGCCGCGCGGCCGCCGGTGTTCGCCAGTCTCGCCAACGGGGTGTCGTCGCTCGTCGACCGGCTCGCCGAGGTCGCGAAGCCGGTCGTCCGCCTCGGTCTGCCGGTGCGCGTGCTGTCGTGGCAGGGCGACGGCTGGCGCCTCGAGATCGGTTCGGCCGCCACTCCCGAGTACCTGGAGTGCGACGGTGTCGTGCTCGCGGTCCCGGCTCCGTCGGCACGCAAGCTGCTCTCGGAGATCGCGCCGCAGGTGTCCGCCGCGTACGGCAAGATCGAGGTCGCGTCGATGGCCGTCGTCGCGCTGGCCCTGCCGCCGGGCACGGAACTCCCGGACCGCTCCGGCATTCTGATCGCGGAGGGCGAGCGGTACAGCGACCGCATCACCCCGTTCACCGCCAAGGCGTTCACGTTCTCCAGCCGCAAGTGGTCGCACTACGGCGAACCGGTCATCCTGCGCGGTTCGGTCGGCAGGCACGGCGAGACGGCGCTCCTGCAGCGCAGCGACGCCGACCTGGTGAAGGCCGTGCGCAACGACCTGCACGAGCTCACCGGGATCAAGGCCCAGCCGATCGACTACGTGGTGCAGCGCTGGGGCGGAGGCCTGCCGCAGTACGGCGTCGGGCACGTCGACCTGGTCGACACCATCGAGCGCGGCATCGGCCACGTCCCCGGTATCGCGGTCGCGGGCGCCACGCTGCACGGCGTCGGCGTGCCCGCCTGCATCGCCACCGCGGACTCGGCCGCCGCCCGTGTCGCAGCACACCTGCTGGGCCGAGTTCGCCGCTAGCGAGGCCGTGCCAAGATGGAGGTATGGCACGTCTGAACTACAACGAGCTCAACGACACCATCCGCTACACGATGTGGTCGGTGTTCCGGGTCGAACCGGGCAAGCTCCCCGAGGACCGCGGCGCCGCCGCCGCGGAGACCCAGAACTACCTGGACGCGTTGGAGGGCAAGGGCGTCGTCGTCCGCGGCGTCTACGACCTGGCGGGTCTTCGTGCCGACGCCGACTTCATGATCTGGTGGCACTCCGAGGAGATCGAGCAGGTCCAGGCGGCCTACACGGGCTTCCGCCGCACCCCGCTCGGCAAGGTCTCGACGCCGGTCTGGTCGCAGGTCGCCCTGCACCGTCCCGCCGAGTTCAACCGCAGCCACATCCCGGCGTTCCTCGCGGGTGAGGAAGCGCGCAAGTACGTCTGCGTCTACCCGTTCGTGCGGTCCTACGAGTGGTACCTGCTGCCGGAGGACGAGCGTCGCAAGATGCTCGCGGACCACGGCAAGGAAGCCCGCGACTACCCGGACGTGCGCGCGAACACCGTCGCGTCGTTCGCGCTGGGCGACTACGAATGGATGCTCGCGTTCGAGGCGGACGAGTTGCACCGCATCGTCGACCTGATGCGTCACCTGCGCGGCACCGAGGCACGCCTGCACGTGCGCGAGGAGATCCCGTTCTACACGGGCACCCGCGTCCCGGCGGCCGAACTGGTCACCAACCTCCCGTAGAGCAAACGATGAACGGCGCTTTCGTCCACCTCAGGTGGACAAAAGCGCCGTTCATCGTTTTCAGCTCACCTTGTAGGCGTGGATCACCGTGATCTCGACGGTGTTGCCCCTGGCGTCTTTCGCGGTGGCCTTGAGAGAGGTCCACTTCGAGCCCTGCGGGTGGTAGACCAACGCGCTGTTGCCGACGACGCCAGCGTTGCGCCACGAAGCGCCGTCGTCGTGCGAGTACTGCACGCCGGTGATGCGCACCTTGCCCGTGTCACCCGACGACTGCGTGAGCAACCCGATGCGCTGCAACGTTCCCGCGGGCACCGCGCCGTTGTCGTCGAGCTTCGGCACGAACCGCACGACGTTCAGCGGAATGGTGCTGACCTCGCCCGGCACGCCCTTGGACCTGAACGTCCACACCCCGGACACCTTGCTGCTGAACTCGAACTGCTTGCCGCGGTCGAGGTTCGCCTCCAGGCGGAAGTCGGCCTCCGGCAGCGGCACGTTCTGGAAGGTGTCGCCGTCGTTCTCGCCGATCAACGCGCCGTTGCGGAAGAGCGACACCTTGAAAGAGTCCACAGTGGACCCGCCCTGGCCGTTGTTCGCGTCGCTCAGCATCGGCACGCCGACGAACAGCTGCGTGCCGTTGCGCTGGCCGTACGGGTACGGCGACTCGGGCAGCGCCGGCGAGAACACCGGCTGGTTCTCCCGCTCCTGGTACGTCTTGCCCGCCTCGTACGTGCGGGCGGAGGAGATCGTCTGCTCCTGGCTGCCGTTCGCGTGGATGATGCGCACGATCGACTGC
>JAVXWK010000647.1:0-3050 GCA_032230575.1 Pseudonocardiales bacterium
CCCCGGCTGGCACCTCGCACTCGACCTGCGCAACATGCTGCTGGTGTCCGAGTGCGTGGCGAAGGCCGCGTTGCTGCGGACCGAGTCGCGCGGCGGGCACACCCGTGACGACCACCCGGTGATGGACGCCGAGTGGCGCCGGAAGTTGCTGGTGTGCAACGTCGACGGCGAGGGTGTGAGCGTCGAGGAGAAACCGCAGATCCCGATCCGGCACGACCTGCTGGACCTGTTCGACCGCACCGAGCTGGAGAAGTACCTCACCGCCGAGGAGTTGTCATGAGCTACCAGGGGAAGTTCCGGGTGTGGCGCGGTGACGACTCCGGCGGCGCGCTGGAGGACTTCACCGTCGAGGTCAACGAGGGTGAGGTCGTGCTCGACATCATCCACCGGCTGCAGGCCACGCAGGCGCCGGACCTCGCGGTGCGGTGGAACTGCAAGGCGGGCAAGTGCGGCTCGTGCTCGGCGGAGATCAACGGCCGTCCGCGCCTGCTGTGCATGACGCGCATGTCGACCTTCGAGGAGGCGGAGACGATCACGGTCACGCCGATGCGGACGTTCCCGATCATCCGCGACCTCGTGACCGACGTGTCCTTCAACTACACCAAGGCGCGCGAGGTGCCGTCGTTCGCGCCGCCGAAGGACCTGGCGCCGGGCGAGTACCGGATGCAGCAGGTCGACGTCGAGCGCTCGCAGGAGTTCCGCAAGTGCATCGAGTGCTTCCTGTGCCAGAACACCTGCCACGTGGTGCGTGACCACGAGGAGAACAAGGAGGCGTTCTCGGGGCCTCGGTTCCTCATGCGGGTCGCGGAGCTGGAGATGCACCCGCTCGACACCGCGGACCGCGTCGACCAGGCGCAGGAGGAGCACGGGCTCGGGCTCTGCAACATCACCAAGTGCTGCAGCGAGGTGTGTCCCGAGCACATCCACATCACCGACAACGCGCTCATCCCGATGAAGGAGCGCGTGGCGGACCGCAAGTACGACCCGATCGTCTGGCTCGGCAACAAGTTGTTCAAGCGGTGAAAGCCTGAGGCACGACCAGCCGGGACTCGTAGGCCATCACCACGGCCTGCGCCCGGCTGGTCAGCCGCAGCTTCGTCATCACGCGGTTGAGGTGCGTCTTCACCGTGCCCTCGGTGACCGTCAGCTTGGCCGCGATGGCGGCGTTCGTCATCCCCGTGCCGACGAGCCGCAGCACCTCGCGTTCACGGCCGGTGAGCTCGTCCAGGCCCACCGAACTCCACGGCGCGACAGCCTTGTCACCACGCAGGTACGCCGCCACGAGACGGCGCATCACGGTGGGGCTGAACTGCATCTCCCCGGACGCCACCGCGTTGATCGCGGTCAACAGGCGGGCGGGTTCCGACTCCTTCAGCACGAACCCGGCCGCACCCAGGCGCAGTGCCTCGTGGACGTGCTCGTCGAGGTCGACGGTCGTCAGGATCAGCACCCGCGACTCCGCCGCCAGCCGTTCGAGCGCGGCCAGGCGGATGTCCGTCAGAACCACATCAGGGCGCGACGACTCGGCGAGCAGCACCGCCGTGTCGCTGTCGGCGGTCTCCCCGACGACAGTCATGCCAGGTGTGGCGTTCAGCAAAGCGACCAGACCCGCTCTGAACAACGGCTGGTCGTCGACTACGAGCACGCGCGTCACAATGCCCCTCACTCATGTGACGTCACCGCGGTAGATCCCCCCAACCGGGAGCGTACCGCGAAAGTTGACGAGAGATCCACTGTTCGTGAGACGCCCCGGTTCCGCTCGCGTCGATACGTTCCGCACATGCGCACCGCATCGGCCGACCTGCTCGCCGTCCGCACGATCACCGCCGACGGCTCGGATGTCTACCTGCGCGTCACGTCCAGTCCCGTCGACCTGGAGATCCGCTGGTTGTGCGACGGCGACCTGCGGGTGGCGGGCAGTCCCGTGCTGTTTCCGGCGGGGGACCGGTCGCGGCGGCGGATCGGGTCGAACTTCCGCGCCGGGACCACGTTCTACCTGGCGGTCGCGGGTGAGGAGGTAGTGGACTCCGGGCAGGACTGGTGCGGCGTCGTCGACTGGAACGTCTACTCCTGAGGGGAACTCCTGATGAAACGAGCACTCGTCGGTCTGCTCGCCGTGGGCTTCGCGATGCTGTCGGCCGTGCCGGCGCAGGCGGCGTCGACCACGATCACGGTGCCGTTCAAGCACAACCAGATCACGTGGTTCACCACCGCGCGCACGATCACCGTGGCGGGCTCGAACATCGACGCCCAGGTCGCCTACGGCGGCATCATGCAGCTCGCCTGGTACAAGTGCGGCGACCGCAACACGCGCGGCGCGTTCGTGCGCATGGAGGAGACCCGCACCCGCGTCGGCTCGAATTTCAAGGCGGGCACCAAGTTCTGCCTCGCGTCGAACAGCCCGTACACCTCGGGCACCGTCGGAGGAACGCTGTGGTGGAGCGGAAGCTGACCGCACTGCTCGCGGTCGTCCTGGCCGCGGGCTGCGCGGCACCTCAACCGCAGTTCGTGGATCAACAGCAGTACGCGAAAGCCATGCGGGACAGCGCTTCGAAGCTCACCTGGCCGGACGGCGTCACGCCGGACCTCGACGTGCTCGCGGAGAAGTCGGGGCCGGGGCCGGACAAGGCACCGGCGGGCAGCGAACGGATCGTCCTGGAGATGACCAACGCGTGCGCCTGGTACCTCGGCTGGGAGGACGCCCGCGAACGCGGCGACCAGGCGGCCGAGTCCAAGGCCCTGAAGGTGATGGACGAGGTGCTGCCGAAGTTCTCGCCGGAGGACCCGGACGGGCAGCGCTACGCCCGTGAGACGGCTGCCAAGGCCAAGGCGGGCAACGGTTCACTGGCCGCCGACTACGTGGCGAACAACTGCGCGTCCGTGGTCTGGAAGTAGAGAACGGGGCGTGTCCGAAGTGGACACGCCCCGTTCGCGGTGCAGGAGGTCAGACCGACGCCATCTGGGGAATGTCGTCGGCGTCCACGTGGATGACCTTCTTGTTGCGCCGGTTGCGCTTCTCGAGGTAGGTAGCGAGCCACGTCAGCAGCAGG
>JAVXWK010000649.1:0-3448 GCA_032230575.1 Pseudonocardiales bacterium
GCTTCGCGCACATCGCGGCAAGGGCCTCGGCCGGCTCGTCAAAGCACACCTGCTCCACCAGCTGAACGGCATCGAGATCGTCGAGACCGAGACGAACAGCACCAACGAGCACATGCGGCGGATCAACCACTCGCTCGGCTTCACCGACCGGATCACCACCGTCAACCTGAGCGCCCGCGTCGCCGATCTGGTGCTGTAAACCATGAACGGCGCTTTTGTGGACCAGAGGTGCACAAAAGCGCCGTTCATGGCAAGAGGCTAGATGCCCGCGGAGGCGAGCCACTCCTTGGCGACCTTCTCCGGCTCCGGCTTGTCCGGCGACGCCAGCTTCTGGTTCAGCTCCAACAGCGTCTTCGTGTCGAGCTTCTTCGAGATGGCGTTGAGGGTGTCGCGAACCTGCTGCGACGCCTTCTTCTCGTTGACGAGCGGCAACACGTTCTGCGCGGCGAAGACGTTCTTCGGGTCGTCCAGCACCACGAACTCGTTGGCCTTGATGGCGGCGTCCGTCGTGAACAGGTCGGCCGCCTGCACCGTGTTGTCCTTCAGACCCGCGACGGTCAGCGGGCCGCCGACGTCGAGCGACTTGAACTGCTTGAACTCGCAGGCGTACTTGGCCTTCAGGCCCGGCAGTCCGTCTGGGCGGTTCTGGAACTCCGCCGGGCCGCCGAAGACGAGGTCCTTGCAGTACGGGACGAGGTCGTCGATCGACTTGAGGCTGTACTGCGCGGCGATCTGCTTGGTGACGACGACCGCGTCCTTGTCCTCGGCGGCGGACTTGTCGAGCACGGTCAGGCCCTGCGGCAGCGACTTCTTCAGCGCCGTGTAGACCTCGTCGGCGCTGACCTCCTGGGCTTCCTTGTTGACGTGCTTGAGAAGCACGCCGCTGTACTCCGGGATCAGGTCGATCGAGCCGTCCTGCACACCCTTGAAGTACAGCTCGCGGTTGCCGATGTTCAGCTTCTTGGAGACCTTGACGCCCTTGGCGGCCAACGCTTGCGCGTAGATCTCCGCCAGCACGGTCGACTCCGGGAAGTTGGCGGAGCCCACGACGATCGTGTCCGTCGGGGCCGGGTTGTTGTTGCCGCCCTGCAACGGGTCACCGCCGCACGCCGACAAGAGCATCACGGCAGCGACAGCCGTGGCGATGCGCTTCATTTCTTTCCTCCGGTTCCCACTGGACGCAGCCCTGGCGAGACCGTCAGCCGTTGCAGGCCGGCGAAACCCAGGTCGACGAGAACGGCGAGCAGTGCCACGAGCACCGCGCCGGCGAGCATCTGTCCGAACTCCTGCAGGGCGAGGCCGTCGAAGACGAACCTGCCCAGACCACCGGCGCCGGTGTAGGCGGCGATGGTGGCGGTCGCGACCACTTGCAGTGCGGCGCCGCGGAAACCGCCGAAGATCAACGGAAGTGCGTTCGGGATCTCCACGTTCAACAGCACGCCCGACTCGCGCATGCCGACACCTCGCGCGGCGTCGACCGTCACCGGGTCGACCGCGCGGATGCCCGCATACGTGCCCGCCATGATCGGCGGGATCGCCAGCAGCACCAGCGCGACGTACACCGGGAAGTCGCCGAGACCCGCCCACAGCACCACGAGGATCAGCACCGCCGTCGTCGGCAGGGCGCGCAGCACGTTCGAGAGCCCGACGATCAGGAACCCGCCTTTGCCGGTGTGGCCGACGAACGCGCCGAGCGGGATCGCGATCACCGCAGCTATCAACAGGGTCAGCAGCGTGTAGCCGAGATGTTCCAGCAGCCGCACCGGGATCCCGGTCGCGCCGGACCAGTGCGCGGGGTCGAAGAGCCAGCCGCCCACTCAGCTCACCTCCCCGCCCTTGCCCACGGCGTGAGCACTCGCCCGATCAGCAACAACAACCCGTCCGCCAGCGCCGCGAGCACGACCGTCCCGATGAGACCCGCGAGGACCTTGGCGCTGTTGTCGGTCTGATAGCCCTCGGTGAAGAGCTGACCGTAGCCGCCGAGCCCGACGAGCGCGCCGACGCTCACCATGCTGATGTTCGACACCGTCGCCACCCGCAGACCCGCGATCGTGACCGGCAACGCGAGCGGGAAGTCGACGGTGAGAAACCTGCGCAACGGCCGGAATCCCATCGCGTTCGCCGCGGCGGTGACGTGGCCCGGGACCGCCGACAGCGCGTCGGCGACCGAGCGGACCATCAGCGCGACCGTGTAGATGGTCAGCGGCACGATGACGTTGATCTCGTCGAGGATCTTCACGCCGAGCAGCACCGGGGTGATCACGATCAGCGCGATGGACGGGATCGTGAACAGGATGTTGGCCAGCGGGAAGAGGATCGCGCGCGCCGTCGCGGACCGGCTCGCGACCCACCCCAGCGGGATGGACAGCACGAACCCGATCAGCACCGGCACGACGGAGAGCCGGAGGTGCACCTCGGTGACTTCCCAGAACCTTTCCCAGTTCTCGAAAATCCAGGTCACTTCGGGACCTCACCCGCCGCGCGGGCCTTCGCGAGGGCCTTGATCACGTCGTCCGCCTTGACCACACCGGTGACCGCGCCCTTGTCGTCGACCACCACGCCGAGCGCGGACGGCGAACTGAGCGCCGCGTCCAGCGCGCTGCGCAACGTACTGCCGTCGTAGAGCGAGCCGCCGGAGATCAGGTGCTGTTCGCCGACCTCGACCTCGCCGTCCACATCGGACAGCCAGCCCTTCGGCCGGTTCGCGTCGTCGACGACCAGCGTCCAGTCGGCGACGGCGACCCGCTCACCGAGCCTGGCCGTGGTGACCGGGTGCACGGGTACGTCGGCGTGCAGGAACGTGAGCGTGCGGTAGCCGCGGTCCCTGCCGACGAACGACGCCACGAAGTCGTTGGCGGGCGCGCTGAGCAGCTCCGTCGGCTTCGCGTACTGCGCCAGATGCCCACCGGTCTGGAACACCGCGACGCGTTCGCCGAGCTTCAGCGCCTCGTCGATGTCGTGCGTGACGAACACGATCGTCTTGTCGAGTTCCGCTTGCAGGCGAAGGAGTTCGTTCTGCAGGTCTTCCCTGACAACGGGGTCGACGGCGCTGAACGGCTCGTCCATCAGCAGCACCGGCGGATCCGCGGCCAACGCACGGGCCACGCCCACGCGTTGTTGCTGACCACCGGACAGCTGCGCCGGGTACCGCTTGCCGAACGCCGGGTCGAGCCCGACGATCTCGAGCAGCTCGGCCGCGCGGGTGCGCGCCTTGCGTCTGTCCCAACCGGACAGCAGCGGCACCGTCGCGACGTTGTCCAGCACAGTGCGGTGCGGGAACAGGCCCGCCTGCTGGATCACGTAGCCGATGCCGCGCCTCAACGTCGGCGGATCCACGGTGAGGACGTCCTTGCCGTCCACCAGGATCGTGCCCGACGTGGGGTCGATCATGCGGTTGACCATGCGCAGCGACGTCGTCTTGCCGCAGCCGGAAGGACCGACGAACACC
>JAVXWK010000661.1:0-10027 GCA_032230575.1 Pseudonocardiales bacterium
ATAACCTTAGGATCGTGGACTCTGCGGAACGGGACCAGCGGTTCGATCGGGCGACGGAACTCTTCGACGGGCTGAACGCCAGGGACGTGCGCGTCGTGGCGCTCACCTGGGTCGACAACAGCGGCATCACACGCACCAAGTCGGTGCCTCTGCGCAGGCTGGCACACGCAGCAGCACACGGCGTCGGCGCGTCACCGGTGTTCGACGTCTTCCTGTTCGACGACTGGATCATCCAGGGCCGGTTCGCCGGCGGCCCTGTCGGCGACCTGCGCCTGCACCCCGACCTCGACCGCCTCACCGTGCTCGCGGGCCAGCCGGGCTGGGCCTGGGCCCCCGCCGACCGCCACTTCCAGAGTGGCGTCCCGTACCCGATGGACCAGCGCCTCCAAGCCCGCAAGGCGGTCCAGAACCTCGAAAACCAAGGTCTCACCGCCCAGGCCGGCTTCGAGATCGAGTGGTGCGTCGGCAAGCCCGACACCGACGACTACGTCCCCGCCACGAGCGGCGCCGCCTATGGACACGCACGGCAGGTGGAGCTGTCCGACTACTGCGTGGACATCCTCACCGCGTTGGACCAGCAGGACATCGAGGTCCTCCAGTTCCACCCCGAGTACGCCGCCGGCCAGTTCGAGGTCTCGACGGCGCCAGAAGACCCCGTCGCAGCAGCAGACACCGCTGTACTGGTCAAAGAAACCATCCGCGCCATCACGATGCGCCACGGCATGCGCCCGTCGTTCTCCCCCAAGGTGGTCAACGGCGGCGTCGGCAACGGCGGCCACCTGCACTTCAGCATCTGGCGCGACGGCACGAACCTCTTCAAGGACTTCCACGACGAGGCCAAGCAGTTCACCGCGGGCGTCCTCAACCACATCCGCGCTTTGTGCGCCATCGGCTGCCCCTCTCTCGCGAGCTACCTCAGGCTCGTGCCGCACACGTGGTCAGCACCGTTCGTGGCATGGGGCGAGGAGAACCGCGAGACGGCGCTCAGGCTCATCCGGGACAACCTCGAGATCAAGTGCTTCGACCTCACCGCGAACCCGTACCTGGTCGTGGCGGGCGTGATCGCGGCGGGACTCGACGGCATCGCCACCCAGGCCACGCTTCCCGAGGGCCTCAACGTCGACCCGGCGCTCCTGGACGGCACCCAGCGGCTGCCCACGTCCCTCAGGGAAGCCGTCGACGAGTTCGAGAAGGACGCCGTGCTCACCGAGGCGTTCGGCAAGGAGCTCGCGGGCACGATCGCCGACGTCCGGCGCGGCGAGATGGAGCGCTACAAGGACGCCAGCCCGCAGGGAATCGCCAACATCACTCGCTGGCGCCACTGATCTCACGACGCAGCCGGGTCAGCGCCCGGTGCTGAGCCACCCGCACCGCACCGGGCGTGGAGCCGACCGCCTCGGCCGTCTCCTCCGCCGACAGCCCCACCACCACACGCAGCACCACGATCTCGCGCTGCTTCTCCGGCAACACGCGCAGAAGAGCAGCCATCTGCGAGGACACCTCTCCCTGCATCGCACGCTGCTCCGGCCCGGCCTCGTCATCGACGGACTCGGGCACCTCGGACACAGGCTCCGCGCGGTTCCTCGAGTGGCTGCGGTACGAATCGGCGACCTTGTGCGCCGCGATCCCGTAGACGAACGCCAGGAACGGCCGTCCCTGATCCCGGTACGACGGCAGCGAGGTCAGCACCGCGAGACACACGTCCTGCGCAACGTCATCCGCCGACGCGAACGACCCGACGCGCGCACGGCAGTACCGCACGACCAACGGCCTGATGGTCCCCAACAGCCTGTTGATCGCCGCACGATCTCCAGCCACGGCCAGCGCCACGTGGCTGTCGGCCGCCTCGGGCTTGTTCGAGTAGTACGACGGCGCGGGCGGATCGACCGGCTCCTTGCCGCCCACACCGGCGGTCCGCTCGACCAGCGAGTTGAGGGCGCGAGGCGACACCTCGGTCGCTCCACCGACGGAAGACTGCTGAACGGCCTCCACGGGGACCTTGCGATGCAGACCGGGTGTGAAGTCCACGCGGATCACCGTTCCTCGTCCGTGTGCTGGCGTGCGATGAGCCGAGCGCGCCGGATCCTGCCCTCGACGGCCCTCGGGGTGAGGCGGGTGAGCTCCGCGATCTCGGCGTGCGAGTAGCCCTGGTCGTGCAGGAGCAGCAACCGGCGGTTGTCCTCGCTCAACGCCGCGAACGCCGCGTTGGCCGCCTGCTGCTCCACGACCGCGTCCTCCGGGTTCCCTTCGGCCACGACCTGTTCGAGCGAGGCGAAGGAGTCCAGCAGGTCGACGTCCCGCCAGCTGTTCATGCGGGTCTGCCAGCGCCGGTAGACGTTCGGGAAAGCCAGCACGCACGCGTTGACGAAGTACTCGTGCAAAGGCTGCCCGCGCTCGGCCGACCACTCCTTGCCGAGCAGGCCCCGCTCGCAGAAGATGCCGAACCCGTCGAAGACCGCGTCGCTCGCGAGTTCCTCCGCCTCGTCCAGCGGAATGGCCTGTTGGTACAGGTAACGGCCATGCCTGCCGCAGCGGGCGAACATCGCCCCGGACAGTACAAGCCTTGTAACAATCGTGAGCCCGCGTCCGAGAAGCTGGCGATGGAAATGCTCCCAGAGCGGCCCCGTCAGCCCTGACTCGCGGAGGTGCTGCACGAGCACCCCGTCGACGCGCAGCCGTTCGGCGGCGAGCGCTGAGTCAGAACCCCTCATGCTCTTAGGTATGTCGTTTGGATTCATTTAGCCCACACGCCCAGCCGAGATTCACCCGATCGGCACACTGGCGGCGGCTATTTCCTTCCGCAGACGCCCTAGTGCGCGGTGCTGGGCGACACGGACGGCGCCCGGCGTCGACCCCACTGCCTCGGCGGTCTCCTCGGCGGAGAGACCCACCACCACGCGCAGCACGAGGATTTCGCGCTGCTTTTCCGGCAGCACCCGCAGCAGCTCTCCCATAGCTCCGTTCAGCTCGACCTGAAGGGCGAAGTCCTCGGGGCCGGTGCCACGCGAAGGCTGGTCCGGAACGTCGGCCGTCGGCTCCGCACGGTTACGAGCGAGCGCACGGTGCGCGTCGGCGACTTTGTGCGCGGCGATGCCGTAGACGAACGCGAGGAAGGGCCTGCCCTGCTCCCGGTAGTTCGGGAGAGCCGTCAGCACGGCCAGACAGACGTCCTGCGCGACGTCGTCCGCGGTTGTCGCGGAACGCCCCACTCGTGCGCGACAGTACTTCACCACCAGCGGGCGCAGGTAGCGTAGTAGCTGGTCAGTAGCCCTGCCGTCGCCGTGCACGGCCAGGTTGACCAGTTCCGCGGATAAAGCCGAACTCTCCATCCGAAGCGTCCCCTCGTCGACATCCCGTGGAGGAGACGTGCGACACGTCGCTCCTTATGCGGAAAGTAGGGAGAAACTTCAAACGTCACTCGTTCGGAGCAACCATCAGCGGTTGGTAATAGGCATGGAGCGACCACTCCACGTAACCGAAACCGGCGCGTTCCACCAATTCAGTGATTTCGTGACGGGTAATCGCCCAATATCGTGCCTTGCCCACCACGACGCGCCAAGAGTCGGATTCGTGCCGCTGGAACATCTCCCGCTCGTACTGGTCGCCGTCCCAGTGCCACAGCTGGAACCACACGACACGACCGGGTCCGACGGACGGTGGCGTCGACAACGGCCGTTCGCGCCGGATCGCGTCGTAGTCGCGCGTCGAGAGGATGAGCCGGCCACCGGGTCGCAACACCCGCCGCATCTCTCGCAGCGCCGCGAGGACGTCATCAGCCGTCAGCAGGTGGGGCAGCGCGTTGTCCGCAGCGAGCACGACGTCGAACGAGTCATCCGCGAACGGCAATGCGCGCATGTCCGCCGCGAACGCAGGCAACGACACTCCGCGCGCAGAGGCCTCCACGACGGCCCGAGAAGCCGCCACAGGGCTCAGATCCGCCCCCACGACGGAGTAGCCGCGTCGAGCCAGTCCGATCGCCTGTGTGCCGATGCCGCACGCACAGTCGAGAACGCGCGCGCCAGGTGGAATGAACTCCGAGAGCTGCGAGGCCTGCCGGGCCATCGACGCGTCCCAGTCCGCGAACATCAGGTCGTACGACCCGGCCAGCCCGTCGTAGAACGCCCCGGTCAAATCAACTCCTCGACCCCCACGGACGACCGCAGCTTCGCCAGCGCCCGGTGCTGAGCGACCCGGACCGCGCCCGGCGTCGACCCGACCGCCTCCGCCGTCTCCTCTGCCGTCAAGCCGACCACCACTCGCAACAGCACGATCTCGCGTTGCTTGTCCGGCAGCCCCTCGAGCAGTCGGCCCAGCCGCTTGGAAAGCGACCCGAGCAGCGCGTTCTCCTCGGGATCGACGGTCTGCGACGGCCCGTCCGGCACCTCGGCGACAGGCTCCGAGCGGTTGCGCGCCGACACCCGGTGCGCGTCCGCGACCTTGTGCGCGGCGATCCCGTACACGAACGCGAGGAACGGTCGTCCCTGGTCGCGGTAGGTGGGCAACGCCGTCAGCACCGCCAGGCAGACCTCCTGCGCCACGTCGTCAGCCGACGCGTACGCACGCTCATTGCGGCCGACGCGCGCACGGCAGTACCGCGACACGAGCGGCCGGACAGAGGCCAGCAGCCGTTCGACGGCACGCCGATCGCCCGCGACGGCCTCGTTGACGAGCGAGGCCAGCAGGTCGGAACTCTCCATGGCGTTGGTCCCTACGTCGGCAGCGGAGCCATCATCTTTCGCCGCAAAGTCGTTTGGGACCAGTCAGCGGGGGCATAAAAATCCCGACTGCAAACCCGTGAAAAAGACTCCGTCAGGCGGTTCGGCGGGCGAGGACGTGCAGTCGAGCGGCCACGTCTCTGAGCGGAGACCGGGTAGCAGCAGCCAGTTCCAGCTCGGCAAGCGCCTCGGCAGCGCCCGGATTCGTGTCCAGCACGACGCCGGGCACGAGGTCGGAAACGATGCCGTGACCTTGCAGGAGCTCGACAGAAAGCCCCGCCTCCAGGACCAGCTTCTCAAGCCCTGGAACGTCGAACCTACGTTGCAACGGATCGCGCGTGCCCGCAAGCTGACCGGCGTCGTCGTCCAGCAACCGCCGCGCGTCCACGATCCGGCCGGCGATCGCGCGGTGCAGGATCGCCGCGAAACGGTTCGCCACCAGCACCGACACCGCCCCGCCCGGCGCGACCGCGGCAGCCAGCGAGGACAGCGCGGAACCTGCGTCGTCCACGACCTCCAGCAGGCCGTGCGCGAGCACCAGATCGGCCTCACCAGCGGGAACACCGAGGTGGTCCGTGTCGCCCTGGACCGCGTTGATCGTCACACCGGCCTCGCGCGCACGGGTGTTCAACGTGGCCAGCGCGTTGGGCGACGGCTCGACGACCGTGACCGCGCAGCCCGCCGCGGCGAGGGGCACGGCCCAGACACCGCTGCCACCGCCCACGTCGAGGACGCGCGGGGGTTCGCCACCCCGGCGCGTGCGTGCGGCGGCCAATTCGGCGTCGAGCACCCTGTGTACGGCGTCCGGTCGCATGGCACACAGAGTAGGAGACCCTAGAGTAGGTCTGTGCATACGGTGTCCGTGCTCAGCCTCAAGGGAGGCGTCGGCAAGACGACGGTGGTGCTCGGCCTCGCCTCGGCCGCTCTCCGTCGTGGCGTTCGCACGCTGGTGATCGATCTAGATCCGCAGTGCAACGCCACGTCGACGCTGGAGCCCGAGGAGTCCAAGGCGAGCATCTTCGACGTCCTGCAGGACCCTTCCGAGGAGAACCTCGAGCAGGCGATCCGCCCGAGCAAGTGGGGTGACGGCATCGACGTGCTGTCCGGGTCCGAGGACGCCGAGCTGCTCAACCACCCGGATCCGAACGAGTCGAAGCTGCACCGGCTGAAAGACGCGCTGCGCACGTTGCGGGACATGTACGAGGAGTTCCCGTACCACCTGGTGCTGCTCGACTGCCCGCCGTCGCTGGGCCAGCTGACCCGCTCGGCACTGGTGGCCGCGGACCGGGCGCTGCTGGTCACCGAGCCGACGATGTTCGCCGTCGCGGGCGTGCAGCGGGCGTTCGAGGCGGTGCAGAACGAGCGTGAGCTGAACAACCCCGACCTGCAGCCGTTGGGCGTGGTGGTGAACCGGGTGCGGCCGCGGTCGCACGAGCACCAGTTCCGCATCGAGGAGCTGCGTGACATCTTCGGGCCGTTGGTCATGCCAGTCGCGTTGCCGGACCGTCTGGCCGTGCAGCAGGCACAGGGCGCGTGCATGCCGATCCACGAGTGGGGCACGCCGGGCGCGCGCGAGGTGGCGCTGGCGTTCAACCTGCTGCTGGCCCGCATCCAGCGGATCTCCCGCAGCCGGCGCCGCGCGGTGCACCACGACTTCGACGACGACGAGATCCAAGAGGCGGTGGATGCCTGAGGGCGACACCGTCTTCCTGGCCGGCCATCGGATGCACGAGGCGCTGGCCGGGAAGACGTTGCGGCGCGGCGAGCTGCGCCACCCTCGGCTGTCCACACTGGACCTGGCGGGGCTGTCGGTGCTGGGTGTGCGCACGTACGGCAAGCGCATGTTCACGCATTTCTCCGACGGCAACAGCCTGCACAGCCACTTCCGCATGGACGGCGCGTGGCACCTCTACCGGCCGGGTGAGCGCTGGCGCCGCCCAGCGCACCAGGCTCGCGCGGTGCTCGAGGTGGACGACCGGCAGGCGATCGGGTTCGCGTTGCACGACATGGAGTTCGTGCCGACGTCCCGCGAGGACGAACTGATTTCGCATCTCGGTCCTGACTTGCTCTCACCCGACTTCGACGCCACTGAGGCCGTTCAGCGGTTGACCTCGGACCTTTCGCGGCCTATCGGTTCGGCATTGTTGGATCAACGGATCATGGCCGGCGTCGGCAATCTCTACCGCGCGGAAGTTTGTTTCCTGTTGGGCGTTCTGCCGACGGCACCTGTGTCATCTGTGGACGCCCCACGTGCGGTTGCTTTGTCGCGCAAGCTGTTGCAGGCGAACCAGTGGCGGCCCGAGCAGATCACGACTTCTGATCGGCGAGTCAGGAACTACGTTTTCGAGCGCACCGGTAAACCTTGTTTGCGTTGCGGCACAAGGGTCCGATCGGGCGAGTTCGAGACCAGATTTGTGTACTTCTGCCCAAAATGCCAGTCCGGTTGAACCGAGGCGGTCTCCTGGCCGTGTCCTCCGACATGGCGGTAAATCTGGATGCGCTGCGCCCGGGCTACACCGACGACCCGTACTCGGTGCTGAAGAGCCTGCGCGAAGCAGGTCCCGTGCACCGGGTCGAGACCCTCGGCGTGCCGATGTGGCTCGTGACCCGCTACCCCGACGTGCGCGCCGCGTTGGACAACCCGCTGCTGTCCTCGCACGGCTCCGCGCTCGCCGAGCCGTTGCGCGGCCATCCGCACTTCGCGTCGTGGTGGTTCGGCGATCTGTCCGAGCACATGATGAACGCCGACGGCCCTGACCACACCCGCCTGCGAAGCGCGCTGTCGAGCCAGCTGACGCCTCGCCGCATCGCGTCGTTGCGCCCGCGGATCGAGGTGCTGGCGGCGTCGCTGGCCGACTCGTTCGCGGACGGCGGCTGCGACCTGATCGCGGACTTCGCGGCGCCGCTGCCGATCACCGTGCTGATGGAGCTGCTCGGCGTGCCGTCCGTCGACCAGGAGAACTTCCGGTACTGGGCGGACGTCGTGACGGGCCTCGCCGACGGCGACGCGGCCTCGGCGCGCGAGGAGACAGCCGGGTACCTGGGCGATCTCGTGGCGCACAAGCGGACTTCCGGGGATGACGACCTGATCGGGGCTCTCGCGCGCGCTACCGGCGAGTCGGCGCTGACCGACCGCGAACTCGCCTCGCTCGCGTTCCTGCTGCTGGTCGCCGGGTACACGACCGCTGTGGATCTCGTGGGCAACGGCGTGCTGGCGTTGCTGCGTCACCCCGAGCAGCTGGAGCTCCTGCAGCGTTCCTCTTCGCTGCTGCCCGGTGCGATCGAGGAGTTCCTGCGGTTCGACGGGCCGACGTCGCACCTGCTGCGGTTCGCCTCCCAGCCGGTGACGATCGGCGGCGTGCAGATCCCGGCCGGCGAGGTGGTGCTGCTGTCGCTGGCCTCGGCCGAGCACGACAGCGCGCGCTACCCCCGTGCCGACCAGCTCAACATCGAGCGGGCGGATCGGCAGCACCTGGCGTTCGGGCACGGCATCCACTTCTGCCTCGGCGCGCCGCTGGCCCGGCTGGAGGGCGAGGTGGCGTTCCGGACGCTGCTGGGGCGCTGCTCGGGGCTGGCATTGGACGCCGCGCGGCCGCTGGAGTGGCGGGTGTCGCTGGGCAGCCGCGGACTGCGGGGGCTGCCGGTGACGTTCCGGACCAAGCCTGCGATGCCGCTGGACGAGCAGGCGACGATCAAGGTGCCGAAGCCGCTCTGACGCCAGAGCAACCGCGTAGTGCCGTCGACCGTCCACCGCAAGCGCCGTTGTAACGGCGTTGCCGGAAGTCGGCAACCTTCTACGTGAGCCAGCCGATGACCGTTCCACCCACAGTCCACCCGCCGCCGGTCACCCCCGCGGCCCGTGCGTTCGAGTCCATCTACGAGGCCGAGTTCGACGTGGTGATGGCGTACTTCGCCCGCCGCACCTCCGACCCGCAGACCGCCGCCGACCTGACCGCGGACACGTTCGTCGCCGCCATCACGTCGTTCGGCACGTTCGACCGGACCAGAGGCAGCGCGCGCGGATGGCTCCTCGGCTCGGTCACGATGAGCCCCGGTGACATCCCGGCCGGCTACAAGGTGCTGCTCGGCGTCTCGAACATGCCGAACCGCAACACCGGGCTCGGCTTCACGGGCCCGATCAAGGACCCCGCGCCGGACTGCTTGCGCGAGGTAGGCGACCAGAGCACTGCGCGCCCACCCTGAGCTGCCGTTATAGGGTGGGCGCGTGGTCTACAAGCAGGTGGTTCGCAGGGCGTTGTTCGGGATGCACGGCGGCGATGCGGAGCGGGTCCACGAGACCACGCTCAACGTCATGGCGAAGCTGAGCCCGTTGGCGAAGTTCGCGCGCAACCAGAACAACCCGCGCACCGTTTTCGGCATCCGGTTCCCCAACCCCGTCGGGCTCGCGGCCGGGCTCGACAAGGACGGGCGCGCGCTTCCCGCGTGGGCCGCGCTCGGGTTCGGGTTCGTCGAGGTCGGCACGGTCACGTGGCACGCGCAGCCGGGCAACCCGAAGCCGCGCCTGTTCCGGCTCCGCGAGGACGAGGCGATCATCAACCGGATGGGCTTCAACAACGCCGGTGCGCAGGCGCTCGCGCAGAAGCTCGACCGAACCGGCCTGAAAGCCCCGCTGGGCATCAGCCTCGGCAAGTCCAAGATCACGCCGGTCGAGGACGCCGTCCAGGACTACCTGAACTCGCTCAACGCGCTGAAGAACCACGGCGACTACTACGCGATCAACGTCAGCTCGCCCAACACGCCCGGCCTGCGCAGCCTCCAGGACAAGGGTGCGCTCACCGAGCTCGTCCAGGAACTCACCAAAGCCACGACCAAGCCGATGCTGGTCAAGATCGCGCCGGACCTCACCGACGACGCCGTCGAAGAGGTCATCCAGGTGTGCCTGGACAACGGCATCAAGGGCCTCATCGCCACGAACACCACTCTCAGCCGTGAGGGCCTCACGAGCGCCCACAAGACCGAGACCGGCGGCCTCAGCGGCAAGCCCCTCACCCAGCGCGCGAACGACGTGGTGCGGTTCATCACCAAGAACAGCGAGCTGCCGGTCATCGGTGTCGGCGGCATCGCGTCCGCCGACGATGCCAAGCGCATGATCGACGCCGGCGCGAGCCTCGTGCAGATCTACACCGGGTTCATCTACGAGGGACCGGGGCTCGTCAGCCGGATCAACCGGGCCCTGTCAGGTGGGCACTGAGGTGAGCGTGCGCTCGACGTGCTCCCAGCGGCCGACCGGGCGGTAGCCGCGCAGCACGGTCAGCAGTGAGCGCAGTACGGCCACGAAGTCGACGAACACG
>JAVXWK010000663.1:0-10714 GCA_032230575.1 Pseudonocardiales bacterium
TTCGTGCTGCCGAACCTCAACGTGGCCAACGGAATCGCCCTCGCCCCGTTCGAAGGGTACTGGGCTGGGCCGTCGAAGCTGTCCGGTGTCGACGTCCGGTTCGTGCCCGACGGCACGAACCGCGGCACGGCGCTGCGGGCGGGCGAGGTCGACGTCGCGGTCGCATTGCCGCTCAGCGGGCTCGCCGACACGGTGGTCGAACAGGTGCGGCTGCCGAGGACGGTGTCGTTGGTGCTCAACACTTCCCGGGCACCGTTCGCCCAACCGGCCGCGCGGCTCGCCGCGCAGGAGGCGGTCGACCCCGCCGCACTGGCCCGCGGTGTCTTTCACGGACGAGCCGATGTCGCACGCGGCCTGTTCCGTTCGGCACCTCCGTGGCTGATCACGCCGTCCGGTGCGAGTGGGCGCGGGCTGAAGGTGGTCCTGGCCACCTACGACGACCGGGCCGAGTTGCCCGAAGTCGCTTCCGCCGTCGCGGAGTCCTTGCGCGGCAGTGGTTTCCAGGTCGAGCAGGTGGTCAGGAAGTACAGTCAGCTCGAGCCCGACCTGCTCGCGGGGAACTTCGACGCGGTGGTCATGTCCCGGCCCTACGTGCTCGACGACGGCGACCCGGCCGCCTACCTGGCCGGCGACTTCACCTGCTCTGGCGGCTCCAACCTGGCCAGGCTGTGCGATCCGGTGGTCGACAACGCCGTGGCGGCGGCACTCGCCACCTACGACGTCTCGTCCCGCCGGGCCGCGGCCGTGCGCGCACAGAACAGGTTGCTCGCCACGAACGCCGTGATCCCGCTGGTGCACGAGCGGGCGTTCATCGGGCACTCACCCCGCGTCGACGGCCTCGCGACCGATCCGTACGAACGGCTGCTGATCACCAGGGCGACCACCCTGCGATAAGAGCTCCACGAGCACAGCGAGCCGACATCGGACGAGGGCGTGGACCAGGCCGACGGGCGGCCCGCCGGAAGGTCGGGGATGGATGGCTTCCGGCGAGCCGCGCCTCGTGACGGCGGGGTGGAAGTGACGCGCCCCGCCGGAGTCGAACGCTAGTTCATGGCGCGGCTCACGCCCATCCGCATGCAGCGCAAGGAGTTCGTCGTTCAGTGGAACGCTTTCCACGACTCCGCCGCGCCACCAGGTGTTTCGACGTCCGTTCGACTGGCAGGGTCGAACGGACGTCGCCGCCGGTTCGACGCCTCGCGGGGCAGGAGACCCGATTCCGCGGTCCTCACGCTGAACGACCGTCCTACGAGGTCAGGAGCCTGTGACGGTCAGCAGCCCCGGTCGCGCACCGCGTCGGCGATCAGCGCGGCAGTCAGCAGCTGCGCACCCCTGCCGGTGGTCGGGTCGCACCCGGTGACGGCGGCGATGCGCTGCAGGCGGTAGTCGAGCGTGCTGCGGTGGACGAAGAGGTTCCGCGCCGTCTTGTTCCGCTGGTAGTCGGCGTCGATCAACGCCATCAGCGTCTCCCACAGCACCGCCTGGCCGCGCAACGGCCGGATCATCGCGGCCAGTCGCGCCGCCACCGCCTCGTCCTGCACCACCGCGTACTCGACCAGGACGTCCAGCATCGTGTAGGCGCCACAGGGCCTGCGTCCCGCCGTGACCAGCCGCAGGACCTCCGCCGCCTCGCGAACCCCGTCGCGGATGTCACGACGTGGCCGGGTGGCGGTGGCGAGCCAGCCGTTCCCGCCGAGAAACTGCTTGATCTGCATGACGGTCCTGGCGGTTCGCTGCTTTTCCGTGCTGGGGACGAGCAACACCAGACCGGAGTCGGTGCTGGTCGCGAGCAAATCGGGTCCCACGGCGTGCCTCAGCGCGCCGTCCGCCCGCTGGGTCTCCACGCGGCCCCTGCCTGACCAGCGCACGACCGCGACCAGATACTCCGGGGCGAGCGTCATCTCCTGCTCCGGGCGCACACGATGCCCTTCGACCAGGTCCTTCGCGAGGTCACCCGACGTCCGTCCACGGTCAGCCGACCGGCGGTAGCCCTCCAAGAAGTCCGCGAGCAGCGCGCCGCCGGTGCGGACCAGCTCGGTGAGTTCCGGATCACCGGCCGCCGCCTCGGCGAGCAGGTCGGCCAGCTCGCCGGAACCGTCGCCGGCCCACGCCTGCCCGGCCGCGCGGACCCTTGCGCGAAACGCGTGCCTGCATCCGCCGCCCGTCACCAGGTCCTGCCGCACCACAACTTCGGTCATATCGCCGCACCCTCCCGAGGCCGCAGCCGAGCCTAGGAAGTTCACGATCATGAAAGCAATGCCGCGTACCAAATACTGTGGCTCCGTTCCACCTGTGGTACGGGTTAGGTGCGGCACGGATGTGGTGGTTCGGTCGGCCCGGATCCGGCGCAGCCCGGTGCGGTGCCGTCGTCAGGTCCGCCCGCCGCCAGCAGGACGACCCAGCGCTCGGACGGCTTGCGACAGGTGTTGATGGGGGCTTCTCCACAGCGCGTGCCGTGACCGCGAGCTCGTCGGCGGCCTCATTCGACCGGCCGCCCGCCGCCAGCAGGGGTTACAGGGAGGCCGTGCGCGACAGCTCGTGCGCGAGCGCGGTGAGGTCCGCGATGAGACCGTTGCACAGCTCCGGCGTCATCCGCGCGGTCAGCAGGGTGGCACTGACAGCCGTAGGCGTGCTCGGACGTCCCGGCAGGGCCACGCTCACACACGTGATGCCCTCGGTGTTCTGCTCGTCGTCGAGCGCATAGCCGCGTTCACGGGTCTTGTCGAGGTCGCGGCGCAGCTCGTCGAACGTGCGGTGCGACTTCGCCGTGAGGATCGGGAGTTCGTCGACCAGGCCGAGCCGCTCTTCCAGCTCGTCGTCGGGCAGCCCCGCCAGCATTGCCTTGCCCAGCGCGGTGACGACGGCCGGCATGCGGCGGCCGATGTCGCTCGCGAGCCGGACCGGCTGCGTACCGTCGTACCGGGCGAGGTAGACGACCTCCACCCCTTCCAGCACGGCCAGCAGCATCGTCTCCTGCGCCCCGACGGGCAGGATGCTCGCCGCACGGCGGAACTCCCCGACGACGTCGGTACCGGCCAGAAACGCCTGACCCAGCTCGACGACCTTGTACCCCAGCGCCCAGCCACCATCGACGCGGCGGATCATGTGGGTTCCCTCGAGCGCGGTGCAGAGGTTCGCGACCGTCGACTTCGCGAGGTCGAGCGAGCGCGCCAGCTCGGCGATCCCGAGCGGCTTGCGCTGCCTCGCCAGCTCTTCGACCAGTGCGACGGCCCTGGTCACAGCAGGAGACCTGCTGTCGACCGAACGCAAAGACCGTGCCGTGCTCAAGATGATCCCCCCTCGCGCTCAGTCCGCGGACGAAATCTATCCCATGCCGCAGCGCTCCACGTCACTGCGGCGGCACGTCGGCACCGGCCGGGAACACCGGACCGTCAGTCCACAAAGGATTCTTGTGACGACGCCGATGGTTTTCCTCGTTCCTCGCATTCCTGGTGCGACGAGGCAGAACTACCGTCGAGATATGACAATCGCAGGAGCCGTGGTGACGGCGGTGACGCTGCCCGTACTGCTCGGCCAGGTGCTGTACGCCATCAGCAGGGGCAAGCCGACGCGCGAGAGGCGAGACTGACCGTCTACACGGGACTCTCGAATCACCGCCTGCACGGCGGTCACGCCACCGCATCCGCGATCAGCGCCGCGCTCAGCAACTGGCCGCCGCGGCCGCTGACGGGGTCGCAGCCGGTGATCTTGGCGATGCGCTGCAGCCGGTAGTCCATCGTGCTGCGGTGGATGAACAGGTCGCGCGCCGCCTGGTTGCGGTTGAAGTCCGCGCGGACGAGCGCGACGAGCGTCTCCCACAGCACCTGGTTCTCCCGCAACGGCCGGATCACCTCCGCCAGCCTGGCCGTGACGGAGTCGTTCCTGGTGATCGCGTGTTCCACCAGCACGTCCGTCATCCCGTAGACACCGCAGGGCCGGCATCCCGCGACGACGAGCCGGAGCACGTCGAAGGCCTCGGCGTAGGCATCAGCCAGGCCGGTCACCGGCCCCCTGGCCGTGGCGACCCAGCTCTCGGCATCGGTCAGCTCACCGGTGACCCGGTCCAACAGCGCGTTGTCGCCGTCCGGCACCAGCAGCACGAGCACACCGGACCTCCTGGTGCACAGGATCCCGCGGCCAGTGAGATCCCGGCCGTCACCGGCACGCGACTCGGTGGCCCGGCGGGCCGCCACCACCACGTACGCGGCGGCGAGCCGGTCGAGCACGTCGTGCGGCAGCCGTTTGCCGTCAATCAGATCGGCCGCGAGATCCCCGGACACCGCGGCGGCGTTGCGGCTGAGCCCTTCCACGAAGTCCTCGAGCAGCTGACCGCCCGCACGTGCGAGCCGGGCGAGCTCGGGGTCGTCGGCGGCAGCCGCACACAACAACTCGGCCAACCCGGCGGGCCGGGCACCCGCCCACTGCTCGCCGGCAGCGCGCACCTTCGCGCGGAACTCGGCTATCCGCCGCTCCTGCTCACCAGCCACGCGCAGCGTCCGCGCGGGCTCGACATCAACCTGCTGCTCTTCCCACCTGGTTGCGGGGTTTGCCATGACCACTCCTCGTCACTCGCCGTGAAGCAGTTGGGCCGAGCCGCAGTCCCTCGAACGGGGCGGCCGGTTCCGCACGACGACGTATTGGTTCACGCCGACACTGTCCGCGACCGCAGGCCCCTTCAGAGCAGTCATCGTTCGCCCCTTCAGACCAACATCGCGGACAGGGTCAAGTTAGGTTGGGAACGTTCACAGCGTCAACGCATGACGCGCAAAACTGTGGGCAGACGCCGGCAGACGGTTCGGTTCGGGTAATCCCGGTCACTGGAGGGCGGCAAATGGTTCGGGATCCTGCACGCCGTTCCATTAGTGGAACCGCATGGTTTGCAGCGACAGCCAGCGTCCCTCCTCAACTCGTCGATCAAGACGACCTGACAATAAAGGCACCAATGCCCAGGTGACGAGGGTGCTTCACATTGACTTAACCCAGAACCTCTCGGAAGACTTTCCGCTCATCACGGATGGCGGCCCGACCCCGGAACCAACCCAACCGGGTGGCACCGCACCTCCGGAACCTCGATCGGGTGAACTTCGACCCCTCGGGTCGGAATCCGCGGACACCGGGCAAGTCACCATCGGTCCGCTCAGGTGCCCGACACTCCATCTGGCTCCGAAACTGTGAACGAGCACAGCGCGCGCTCCCAGCATCACCACCATCCAGGCAAAGGCCCCACCTGAGCCGAGCAAGGCCGTGACAACGGCCTCTGCGCACAGAACGACAGCCGCGAACCGCGTGAGCCCGCCGAGCGCGAGCCAGACACCAGCGTGAGGCGAGGACAACCGGACGCCCACTGCACCGCCGCGGTGACGGCACCACTCGCGGCGCTGCGCCAGTGCGCCCTCTCCCATGCCACCGCCAGGCGTCACCCCGCCATCGCGGAGCGACGACCGTAGCTGCCGGGCGTACCGGGCAGCGGCGTCCGCGCCTGCGCACCGTCGAGGACCTCCAGGAGGTTCCGCGCGGCGAGCTCCACCATCTCTGCCCTGGTCACCTCGGTGGCCGAGCCGACGTGCGGGAGCACGACCAGGTTCGGCTCGGCGAACAACGGATCCGCAGGGTCGCACCGCGGCTCCGCCGCCATCACGTCCAGGCCCGCTGAGTGCAGCGCGCCCGCGCGCAGGGCTGCCAGCAACGCCTCCTCGTCCAGCACACCTCCGCGCGCTGTGTTCACCAGCGTCGCGGTCGGCTTCATCATCGCCAGCTCCTGCGCGCCGATGAGCCCCGCGGTCGCCGGGGTGAGCGGCACATGCAGCGACACGACGTCACTGGTCCGCAACAGCTCCTCCAGCCCGACCTCACGCGAGAACAGATCGCCCGGCCCGTACGGGTCGTAGTGCTGGATCTGCATGCCGAAACCCGCGGCCCGCCGCGCCACCGCGCGGGCGATCTGCCCGTAGCCGACCAGCCCCAGCATCGCACCCTGCACGTCGAGGCCGAGATGGCCGTCCATGCGGAAGACCCGCCACTCGCCGCGACGCAGCGAGTCCGTCGCCCTTCCCAGCCTGCGCCGTGCCATCAGGATCAACGCCATGGCGATGTCCGCGGTCGTCTCCACGGGCGCGGCGGGCGTGTGCGTGGCCACGACCCTGCGCTCTCGCACGGCATTGCGGTCCACCGCGTCGAAGCCGACCGATGCCAGGGCGACTACCTTCAGCGCGTCACCCGCCGCCTGCAGGAAGGCGGTGTCCACCGGATCGTTGCCGAGGACCAGAGCGCCGTCGCAGCCGCGGACGAGCTCCCGCAGCTCTTCGGGTCCAGGCGGCAGGTCTCCCCTCCACTCGACCAGATCGCAGCGCTCCGCCAGCAGATCGACGCCGTTGCCCGGCAGATCGGGACGCGACACCATCACCCGCGGCTTGCGTTGGACAGCCACAAACACTCCGTTCTCGTTTTGCCACTTCGGAAACAGGTCCACTCAGAAGCCGACGAGGACCTTGCAGGAACGCGCCGGATCGGCGGCCAGCTCGAACGCCTGCCCGGCACGCTCGACCGGCAGCTCGGCGGTGATCACCGGGTCCACCGGCAGGCTCCCGTCGGCGAGCGCGCCGAGCACCTCGGCCATCTCGGTGGAGAACCGGAAGGACCCGACGAACTGGATCTCCTTGGTGATCAGCAGGTTCGCCGCGATCGGGTTGTCGCCGGGCGGCAGCAGGCCGAGACCGACGACCAGTCCCCCGCGGTCGGCCGCGTGCAGGCAGGTGGTGAACGCGGCCGCCGCACCGGACGACTCGACCGCCACGTCCACCCGCAGGTCGGGCAGTGATCGCGCGGCCTCTGTTCCCACGCGGACGGTGTCCGTCGCACCGACCGCACGTGCCACCGCGAGCGGTGCGTCGTGCAGGTCGACGGCCACCACCTCCGCCGCACCCGCCACGCGCAAGGCGGCCACGACGAGGCAGCCGATCGGACCCGCTCCGGTGACCAGCACCCGTTTGCCGGTCACGTCACCCGCCCTGCGCACCGCGTGCCACGCCACGGCAGCGGGTTCCGTGATCGCCGCCAGCCGCAGGCCGAGCCCCACCGGCAACGGCAGCACCTGCTCTTCCGGCACGACCAGCACACCGGCGAACCCGCCCTGCACGTGCGGGAACCGTGCGGCACTGCCCAGGTAGGCCGTGTTCGCGCAGATGTTGTGCCGGTCGGCGCGGCACTGCGGGCAAAGGCGGCACGGCGTGGCGGGATGCACTGCGACCTCGGTGCCCGGCATCACCGACGCGACACCGTCGCCCACCGCGTGCACCACACCCGACACCTCGTGCCCGAGCACCATGGGTTCCCGCAGCCGGAAGTCGCCGACCGCGCCGTGCCGCCAGTAGTGCAGGTCCGAACCGCAGACACCGCCGTAGCGCACGGAGACGGCGACTTCGCCCGGTCCCGGCGAGGGCACCGGCCGCGTCTCCACCCGCAGGTCTCCCGCGCCGTGCGCCACCACCGCCGGCATCACCGCCACCACGTCAGATCACCGCCCAGGGGAAAGTCGGCGACGACGATCCGCCGCGAGCAACACGCATCACAACCGCGGAACCATCCACTGCCGACAGATGCGTCCTGGGACCTCAGGCATCGCGCGTCGAGCCACCACGCGTACGAGTCGTGGTCGCAGGCGCTGCCGTGCCGGGCCGGCGCCACCTCAGATCACCGCCGTGATGCCGCCGTCGACGGCGATCACCTGGCCGTTGACGAAGTCCGACGCGGCGGAGGTGAGCCAGACCAGTGTGCCGACGAGGTCCTCCGGCTTCGCCCAGCGCCTGGCGGGGGTGCGGCCGCGGATCCACCCGTCGAAGGCGGGGTCCTCCGCCAGCGGCCGGGTCAGCTCGGTGAGCACGTAACCGGGAGCGAGCCCGTTGACCGTGATGCCTCCCGGCGCCCACTCCGCGCACATGGCCTGGGTGAGCATCGCCAGACCGCCCTTGGAGGCGGCGTAGGCAGCGATGCCGGGCCGGGCGAGCCGGCTCTGCACCGAGCAGACGTTGACGATCTTGCCATGACCGCGTTGGAGCATCCCCGCCGCGACGGCGCGGCCGACGAGGAACGCGCTCGTGAGGTTCGTGTCCACGACGCGGCGGAAGTTCTCGGCCGAGACGTCCAGCAGAGGTTCACGGTGCTGGACCCCGGTGTTGTTGACCAGGATGTCCACCGGTCCGATCCGCCGTACCGCCGCGTCGGCGGCGAGCGGGTCGGTCACGTCGAACGCGGCGGTGCGCACGGTCGCGCCCGTTGCCTCGGCCAGCTGCTCGGCGGCCGTCGTCAGCATCCGCTCGTCACGGCTGTTCAACACGACTTCCGCGCCCGCCTCGGCGAGCCCCCTGGCCAGCGCGGCACCGATGCCGCGACTGGAACCGGTCACCAGCGCGGTGCGGCCGGCCAGGTCGAACAGCGAGTTCATGTGTTCTCCAGGTAGTAGTGCATGAGCGCCGCGTTGTCCCGATCACCGTGTCCCGCGTCGACGGTCCAGCGGTGCAGCTCCGCCACGGCGGAGGTGATCGGCAGCGGTACCTTCACCGTCCGCGCGTAGTCGCGCGCGCTCTCCAGGTCCTTGACCATGTTGCTGACCCGGCCGGTCGGGGTGAGGTCCACCTCGGCGAACTTGGTGAAGAACTCCCGCAGCACCACGGAGTCGGCCCTGCCTCCGCTCAACGCGCTCAGCACCTCGTCCGGGCTCAGGCCGGCCGCCCGCACCAGCGCGGCGGACTCGGCGACTGCCGCGAACGCGCAGCCGACGAGCACCTGGTTCACGAGCTTCACCAGCTGACCGGACCCGGCGGGGCCGATGTGCGTGATCCGCCCCGCGAGCGAGGCCAGCACGCCGCCGGCCACGGCCACGTCCTCGTCGGCGCCGCCGACCATCAACGTGAGCGTGCCCGCCGCCGCACCGGGAGCACCGCCGGACAGCGGCGCGTCGACCCAGCGCGCGCCGCGCACACTGGCCCTGGCCGAGAACTCACGGGTGCGGGCGGGGTCGATGCTCGACATGTCGATCACCAGGACTCCGCCGGGCTGGTCGTCGAGCACACCGTCCTCGCCGAAGACCGCCTCCTCCACGATCTCCGCCGAGTTCAGGGACAGCAGCACGGCGTCCCCGCCCGCCAGTTCGGACGGCGTCCGCGCGGCGGTCGCACCGTCGCGGACGAGGTCCAGGACGGCCGCCCGCCGGACGTCGTACACGCCCACGGTGTATCCGGTCGCCATCAACCGGCGCGCGATGGCCGCTCCCATCACCCCAAGTCCGACGACACCGACCTCTGTCACGACGTGCCCCACACCTTCCGGTAGATCTCGCGGTACCCCGACTGCGGGTCGAACACCCCGTCCGAGGGCACCGTCTGACTGGTGATCAACGCGGGCCTGCCGACGAAGCCGGATGGCTGCCGCCCGGCGATCGCGCGGTTGAGCTCGTCGACGAGCTGCCAGCCCTGCAACGGCATCGGCTCGGCCACGGTGGCCGCCTGGTGGTCGCCGGTGCGGACGCGCTGGAACTCGGCCGCGTCACCGTCACCCGCGGCCACCGCCACCGGCGGCCCTCCAGGAGCGCGACCCGCGTCGCGCAACGCGGACTTCGCGGCACCGAAGTAGTTGCCGTTCACGCCCAGCAGATAACCGAGCCGATCTCCGTTGCGCTGCAACAACGACGAGACCAGGCCGGGCATGCGGGCGTCCGCCTCCGCGATCGGTGAGTCCTCATAGGACAGAACAGAGCAGCCAGAGCAAAGCCGCACGTACTCGCGCATCGCCTTCGCCTTGCGCACAGCGATGTCGTACTGCGAGTCGGTCAGCACCACGACCCCGGCCCGTCCGTGCGAATGGGCGACCACGTACGCCGCGGCCAGCCACGCCACCTCCAGCGGGTCGGTGGTGACGTTGGCGAAGACACCCGGCAGTGGACCGGGCGTGGCACCCGCGTGCCAGCCGACCACCGGAACACCGGCGCCGGTCGCCTGCCTGATGGTCGCGGCCTGTTCTGTGGCGTCGAACCCGCCGAGCACGATGCCGACCGGTCGCAGGGCGATCGCCTGGCCGAGCGCGTTGGCGCGGCCCTGCGCGCTGCCTTTGCCGTCCAGCACCGTCACGCGCCAGCCGATCGCGCCGGCCGCCTCTTCCACAGCCCTGCCCACCACGTTGACGCCGCCGTTGGTGAGGTCCGCGGCGACGAACGCGATGGTGCCGCCACGCCGCTGTGCCGGCGACGGGTCGGACGGTGGCGTGAAGCCGTTGCGTCCTTCGAGACTCTCGGCCACGCGTTCGCGGGCATCTGCGAGCACGTCGGTCACACCCTCGGGGATGAGCCGATCTTCAGCTGCCGCGGTCTGCGAACGCCCCTGCACCTCCGCCACGGTCGGGCTCGCACAGCCGCACACCGCGACCAGCCCCGCGACCGCCAGTGCGATGCTCCTCATGACTCCTCCGCCACGCTCGGCCGATGCTTTTCAGCGCGGGCACGGCGTTTCCGGCTCGCGAGGCTCGCGATCGTGATCGCGGCGACGAGCGTCAGACCGTTGAACAACGGCTCCAGGTAGAAGCGGCCGGGCAGCAGGTGCTGCAGGCCGGAGATGCCGATCGCGGTGATCGAGACGCCCAGCAGCGTGCCCCAGGCGTTCACCCGGCCGGGCCGGATGGTGGTGGAGCCGAGGAACGCGGCGGCCAGCGCGGGCAGCAGGAACTCCGG
>JAVXWK010000672.1:0-3113 GCA_032230575.1 Pseudonocardiales bacterium
CGATCAACGGAATCGGTGGCGTCGGCAAAACCGCGCTCGCGCTGCAGTGGGCACACGGGGTCGCCGACAGGTACCCCGACGGCCAGCTCTACGTGAACCTCCGCGGCTTCGACACCCGCGCCGAGCCGCTGGACCCGCTCACGGTGGCCCGCGATTTCCTCCTGGCACTGGGCATCCCCGCGAAGGACATCCCGTCGTCCGAGGACGCGCTGGTCGCGGCCTACCGGTCGGCGCTGGCCGGGAGGCGGGTGATGCTGCTGCTCGACAACGCCCGTGACGCCGAGCAGGTCCGCCCGCTGCTGCCCGGCGGTCCGGGCAACCTGGTGCTCATCACCAGCCGCAACCGCTTGAGCGGGCTGGTCGCGAGGGAGGGCGCCCAACCGGTCGCGTTGGACGTGCTGGACGACCAGGCGGCGGTCGACCTGCTGACCGAGCGGATCGGCGCGGAACGGGTCGCGGCCGAACCCGATGCGGTGTCACGCCTGGTCGAACGATGTGCGGGGCTGCCGCTGGCACTCGGCATCGTGGCGGCACGCGCGGCGTTCGGTGACACGCTCACGGCTCTCGCGGACGAGCTGGAGCAGGAACGGCTCGACGCGCTCGACCTCGACGACGCGACGACCGGTGTCCGCGCGGTCTTCTCGTGGTCGTTGCGCTCGGTCAGTGAAGCAGCTGCGAGGGTGTTCGTCCTGCTGGGCCTGCATCCCGGCCCGGATTTCACCGTCGCGGCAGCGGCCAGCCTCGCGGCCCTGTCGACGGCGGAAACGCGGAGGGCGCTGAACGAGCTCTCCTCGAGCAGTCTTGTGCACAGCTGTGCGAACGGCAGGTTCGGGCAGCACGACCTGTTGCGGGACTACGCCGCGGAACGTGCCGCAGAGCTGCCGGCAGCGCAGCGCGACGAGGCATCGCGCCGGATGCACGACCACTATCTCCACACCACGCACCACGCCTGGAAACTCATCGCCGACGTCACCAGAGAGCTGGTGCCGGGGCCACCCGCGGTCGGCGCGGTGGTCGTCGGGGAGTTCACCCCCGACAGGAGCGACCAGTGGTACGAGGCGGAGCTCCAGGTGCTGCTTCTCCTGGTCGAGCGGGTCGAGGACGATCTGGCTTGGCGGTTCGCCGTGATGATGAACGTGTACGTCAACTTCAGATCACACGTGGACGTGGCCGAGCGCGTCCTGCGCAGTGGCCTGGCCGCGGCACAGCGCGTTGGCGACATCTACCCGCAGAGCCGTCTGCACCGCTTCGTCGGTGTGGTCATGCTGAATCGGAACCTGCTCGACGAGGCCGAACACCACATCCGGCGGGCACTGTGGTTCGACGCCCAGGCCGACGACGTCAGATCCCTGCTGAACGTCACCTGCGGCCTTGCCCTGATCCTGCAGAAGCAGGAGCGCCACGAGGAGGCGCTGGAGGTCCTCCTCGACGTGCATCCGCGCTCGGTGAACCACGACGTCCCCTACGACGTCGCCAGTCACCTGGGCGCGCTCGGCCGGGCGTACCTCAACCTCGGCGATCTCAAACGCGCGTTCGAGCACCTGCAGCAGTCGGCCGACGTGTTCGCGAGGATGGACAAGTTCGCGGACGTCGATCCCGCCAGCACCCAGGCGACGTTGGGTGAGATCTGCCTGATGCTCGGTCGTCACGCGGAGGCAGTCGAGCACTACCGGAACTCTGTGCGCATGGCTCGCCAGGTCGCCAACCGCTCCTCCCTGGTAGACCTCCTCCCAGGGCTGGCGAAGGCCCACATCGTGGTCGGAGACCGCGAAGGCGCCCGCGAGAACCTCGTAGAGCTGCTGTCGCTGTGTGAGGAGCTGGGCATGGGGAACGCGGATGAGGCTCGGGAATTGCTGATTTCGCTCGACTAGGTTTGTACCTACCTCTGTGGGGTAGCCAAGAGAAGGATTCCCCACCTGGAGGTGTCATGATCGTTCTCGGTCTAATCCTGCTCGTCGTCGGATGGCTGGCCGGTATCAGCATTCTGACGACCATCGGAGTGGTGCTTCTGGTGATCGGCGCCATCCTCGCCGTCCTCGGCGCAGTGGGCAAGCCGGTCGGCGGTCGTGCGCACTACTTCTGACGCCGAAGGCGTCTTGCTCCCCTCGGATAGATAGACGAATGGGTGAGTCTCCACAACGGAGACTCACCCATTCGCTTGCGGTACAACAGGTTCAGAGGTTGCCCTTGGTACGAGCGGCAACGGCGAACACTCCGAACGCGACCCCCAGCATGGCCAGAGCGGCGACAGCGGCAACTACAAGATCAAAAGACATGACCAACAAAGCTCCCTCTTGCGATCTCTCCCGTACTGATGACGCCGGGGTACCCCCGAAAGTTGCCTCAGGTAACGTTTTCGGGGTGAAACTCCGTGCTGTGGAAGCGCGTGTGCTCTCCGTAGCACCGTGGCTGCTCGCGTTGTCGGTCATCGGGCACCTGCTCCTGGTCCAGTTCCAGGTCAAGATGACCATGATCGACTTGTTGGTGTACCGCAACGGATCGCCGCACCTGTGGAAGGGCGACCTGTACGAATGGCGCCTCGAGCAGTACGCGGACGTGTTCCCGCTGCCGTTCACGTACCCGCCGTTCGCGGCCGCGATCTTCACGCCGATGAGCTGGGTGCCGTGGGAGGCGTCACGTTGGATCTGGCAGCTGATCTGCCTTGGCTGCCTCTACTACATCGTGCGCACGTCGCTGAAGCTGCTGAAGCTCGAGGACCCGCGCCGCGTGATGTTCTGGACCGCGCTGGTGCTGTGGATCGAGCCGGTGCGCACCACGCTCAACTATGGCCAGATCAACCTGGTGCTGTGCGCGATCCTGATCGGCACGCTCGCGAGCGCGCGCAACTGGGTCAGCGGCGCCGGTGTGGGTTTCACCGCGGGGATCAAGCTGACGCCCGCCATCTCCGGTTTGTACTTCCTCATCACGAAGAGGTGGATGGCCGCCGTCTGGTCGTTCGTCGCGTTCGTGGTGGTGTACGGCATCGGCTGGGCGCTCTCGCCGTCGCAGTCGAACAAGTTCTGGTTCGAGCTGCTTGGTGACGCGAGCCGGGTCGGGCCGGTCGGCAGCGCGATCAACCAGTCGATGCGCGGGGCTCTGAGTCGCACTGTCGG
>JAVXWK010000687.1:0-7932 GCA_032230575.1 Pseudonocardiales bacterium
CCCGGTAGTTAAGCCCTTCTGCGCCGATGGTACTGCACTGGTTACGGTGTGGGAGAGTAGGTCGCCGCCGAACTTAATTTAGCCCTGCGGGTTGAGCGCTTCATGCGCTCCCCGCAGGGCTTTTTCATGCTTGAGCGGCCGTCAGGGTGATGTGCCTTCGGCGAGCGGGTGACGCGAGTCAAGCGCGGCTTCCCGGTCCCTACCGTGATCGTCATGAACGGTCAGTGGGCAGGGGAGGCACCTTTGCGGTGGCGAGCGCGCAGGAGGCGGGGCAGGCACGCCCGCGAGCCCGCGCCGTCCTCGCAGTCATTCCTGCCCGCAGTGCTCGGCGTCGTGCTGCTGGTGTGCCTGATCCTCCTCCTGCTGACGTACCTCTAGCGGGACTGCAGCGCGTCGAGCGCGACGGCCTGGGCGATCACGAGCCGCCGATCGACGCCGGGATCCTGGATCGGCACCACGTAGTGGTCGCGGATCCAGGTCTTCTTGTCGACGCTGAACACGGGAGCGCCGTTCTCCTGCGTGAAATCGAAGTGGTACCGCATGGGGAACGGCGCTTCGCCGATGTACGGGATCCACCCCCACAGCCGGCGGATCACCGCGAACACCTTGTTCCGCTCGGCGCCGGTCGTCGTGCCCCAGCCCGGCTGCTCCAGGTGCCACGTCGAACGCAGCAGCGACTTGGCGAAGTCCTTGCGGAACAACCCGATCGACCGCCCGCTCGCGTCCGTCACGTCGTAGCCGCTGCCGAGGTCGAGCGCCTTGCGGGCGTTGAACTCGAACAGCACCTGACTCTTCGACGAGTCGGTGTAGATCGTGACCCGTTCCTTGATCTTGAACTTCTTCTGCTCCGCGTACCCGACCATCTCGCCGGGCTCGCCGGCGTTGTCGGCGAAGACCTCGTACCGGTTGGACATCAACGTGACCTTCTGGTGCACGTGCAATGCCTGCACGCTCTGGAGACTCACAGCTCACCCTTCTCGAGAGGAACAGGACGCAGGCTCCCCGTGGGGAACCGCCGCTCATTGCGTTCGATCTTGGCGAACGCGGCCTCGACGAGGTCGACACCGAGCTTGTCCGCCAGCCTGGTGAGGTAGTGCATCACGTCCGCGAGCTCGTCCCGCACGTTCCAAGCGAGTTCTGGGTCTTTCATCGCATTCTCCGCCTCATCGGGCGTCAGCCACTGGAAGTGGTCGGTGAGCTCGCCGACCTCCGCGGACAACGCCATCACCAGGTTCTTCGGCGTGTGGTAGCTGTCCCAGTCGCGGGCTGCGGCAAACGCCCGCAAGGCATCCCTCAGGTCCACGAGATCACGCTCACTCATGACCCACTACTTACCACCTGGACGAACGAGTAAGAATGGCGGTCAATCAAGCATGGATCGTCCGCGTCAACGTTGATTAGCTCTAGTCATGTCAACATTGAGCGAGATCAAGCCCGCTACCGTCCTCGTGCTCGCCGCCACCGGCAAGACCGGCCGCCGCGTCACCGCACTCCTGGGCGATGCCGCCCGTCCCGCGTCGCGCTCGTCGGCAACGAAGTTCGACTGGGCCGACGCCGACACCTGGGAACCGGCGCTCTCCGGCACGACCGCCGTCTACGTCGTCCCGCCGGACAACCCCGCACTGCTCTTCGAGTTCGTGCCGCTGGCCGTGAAGTCCGGTGTCACCCGCCTCGTCCTGCTCTCGATGCGCGGCGCTCCGGACGACGACCCCTTCGAAGCCGCGATCAAGGAGTCCGGCGTCGAGTGGACGATCCTGCGCCCGACGTGGTTCATGCAGAACTTCGACGAGGACATGTTCGCGGCGCCCGTCCAGCACGGTGAGCTCGCCGTCCCCGCGGGTCAGGGCATCCATCCGTTCATTGATGTACTGGATATCGCCGAGGTCGCCGTCGTCGCTTTGACCCGGCCTGGCCACTGTGGGCAGACCTACGAGCTGAGCGGCCCCGAGCCGCTGTCGTTCGCCGACATGCTGGCGCGGATCGTCGCGGTGACCGGCGACCCCGTCCTCTACACCGACGTCACGGCCGAGGACTTCGCCGCGTCGATGCGCGGGCTCGGCTACCCGGACGAGATCGCCGACCTCGTGACGATGCTGCTCGTGCGCATCCGCACGGGAGAAGAGGCGCACCTGTCGGACGGTGTGCAGCGAGTCCTCGGCCGCGAGCCGCGCACGTTCGCCGACTACTTGGGCAGCAGCAGCTTCGCCTGAAGGCCGCGGGTGCCTTCGTTGGTGATCACGGCTTCGCAGAGCGCCCGCCCCGTGCGGGCGCGCCACTCCTGGGCCATGTCGCAGTAGCGAAGCCCCATTGCATAGGTGAGCTGGCCGACGCGTTCACCTTCGAGGAGCACTTCGAGAGTGTGTTCGCCGACGTGAGAGCCTCTGGCGATCCGGCAGTCCCGAAGTTCGGCGATGACGTGGACGGGCGTCCGGCCATTGACCACGCGGTGCAGCACGAGCTGATGCGCGTCCTCGCCCGTGACGGCGACCTGGTGTTCGGCGGGCATCGTCGGGGCCGTGCCGAGGACCTCGTGGTCGAGCAGCAGCAGTCGCGGGGCACCGAGGTGCAGATGCACGCCGTAGTAGCGCTGGCCGCCGCCCATGATCCGTGCCGGGCACGAGCCGACCTCGCCGCGTTCGGCCAGTTCGAGGAGAAGCGGCTGGTAGTCGGCGGCCTGGTCGCCGCGCAGGTAGCCGGCGGTGATCGCGGACCCGTCGCCCCGGAGCAGGTCGACCCGCACGGCCTGGTGGTCGTGCCGGTTGGCGGGTTCCGGGACGAGCACCGCGGTCGCCGGAATCGCGTCTTCGAGCGTCTGCGCCGTGGCGTGCTTGGCGATCTCGGCGATGGCGTCCTGGTAGTGCGACTCGCCGACGATCGCGAGCCGCCCCGCCGTGGACAGGCGTCGGATGCGGGATCGGGTCCGCGCGGGGGCGATCTGTTCGGCCGCCGGTCCGCGCTTGGCGCCGATGAACATCAACGCGAACAACGCGAGGCCGATGACGAAGCCCAGTGGGCCGAAAGCAACGGTCAGAACCAGCGCGAGCACGGCTACGGAGATGAGAACTGCTGCGGGCGAGGGCTCTGTGCGTTGCTGCATCGTCATGGGGCGTCCTCACGACTCGGCTACCCGTCACTCTCAGTGTCGGGTATGCCGGGCGATGCGTTTCACAAATCGCTCGTTTGGCCTAGTACAACTGGCGAGACACTTCAGCCCGTAACCGGACGATGCCTCAGTGAACCAATGTGAGGCGGGCGCGGCCTCGCGGGCCGGGCTCTCCGCCACCGGGCAGCGCCGTGAGCACCAGCCCGAACACGAGGCCGTTGAGCTCCTCCAGCCCGAGATTCAGCTCTTTCGCGACGTGCAGCGGCGTGGTGCCGTTCTCCCGCAGCACCCTGAACACCTTGGTGAGCAGCTTCGACGTCTCGCGGCGGGCCATCGGGCCTTGGGCGGGTGCGTTGGCGCGCGTGGCGAACTGCTGGCTGGACACGTACCAATGGCTGTGGCTCGTGCCGTGCAGCAGGTTCTCAGGCATGAGGAACTCGGCGGCGAAACTCTCCGGTTCGTCATGGCCCAACAAGACCGCGAGCTGCGTCGTCGCGTCGAACCGCGCCTGCTCCGGCGTCGCCGCCGGGCTGAGGAACACGTACGGCGTCCCGTTGTGCCAGCACGAGAACGCCTCCTGCTCGGCGCAGTCGACCGGCAGCGAGAACACCCGCACGCCGCGCGACTCCAGCAGCTGCACCATGTTCGGCGCCGGCAACGTGTCGAGCCGCCAGGCCAGCCGCGTGTCTTCCGGCGACGTCCGCGGCGGTGGCAGATCCGGCTGCGGCAACACGAACAGCCGCTCCAGCCACGCGTTGAACTCGATCGCCAGCTGCGCGGCCGCCGTGGCTTGCGCGCCGTGCGGAGCGTTCTGCGGCATGGGTGGCTCAGCCAACGTCAGGAAGGCCGCCGGGAACCCGAGCGCCGCCGCCAGCGACTCCGTTGTGGACGGCCGCGGACACCGCACCCCGCGCTCGTACTCGCCGATCGCCCGCGCCTGTACACCGGACTTGCGCGCGAGCTCGGCCGCGGTGAGTCCGCGCCGGGTGCGCGCGAGCGTGAGTCGCGAGGGGGTGAACATGATCCGGTCATTGTCACCTCTGCCGCGCCGCGCTGCCACGCGGGCCTCAGTAGGTGGGACTCCACTTCGCACTGCGCCTGCCGCCCGCCGTGGAAGCATGATCACGTGACCCGCCGGGACGACGACCTCACGCAGGACTCGATCCTGCGCAGCGCCTACGCCGCCGCCTGGCTCCTGGGACTGGCGCTGCTGGCGTTGTCGCTGGTAGGCGTGCTCAGGTGGCCACACCCGGTGTGGGTGGCGCCCATCTCGTGCGCGCTACTGGCTCTGGCCGCGACCTACCGGCTTCGGCGCGGCGAGGTCCTGCTGGGCGTGCTCACGATGGCGCTCCTGGTCGGCGCCGCGGCACTGGCCAAGGTAGCGCTCGACATCGCCCGGTGACGCTCACCGCCGCAGCGCGATCGGGAAGTCCACCTCCTCGGGCCCGTCCACATTGGGCGTCCTGGTCTGCGCGAACTCCATCGGTGGCAACGGAATCCGATGCGCCCACCGCTCGATGATCTGGTTCTGCGGCGTCGGCTCCGGCTGCGACACCTCCCGCAACACCACCAGCCGATCCTCCAGCTGCAGCGGATACGTGACCAGGAACCACAACTTCAGCCCCTCGGTGCGCACGTTCTCGAACAGCGCGAACTGGTCGTGGTCGTTGTCCCGCATCATCGCCGCGATCGCGGGCCCCTTCGCGTAGTCACTGCGCAACGGCGCCTCGGGCGACCCCGTCCCCCTGTTGCCCTGGAGGGTGCCCAGCAGAATCGGCCGCGACGGATGCCTGATGAGCCCGGCGTTCCAGTGGTCGAGCCGCTGCCACCCCTCCGCCGCCAGCAGCTGCCTGAGCGTGCCCACCCGATGAATCCAGTCGAGCAGCCCAGGCGCATTGGTCGGCCCGAACGGCGGCGAAGCACCCCGCGCGTCGATGCCGGCGGCGATCGCGCGGTCCAGGACGGCGAGGCGCAGGCCCAGCTCGGCGAGCCTCTCGTCGGTGCTCGGGGTCAGCTTGCGGAAGGCGGCGTTGGTCATGGGTCCGACGGTAGCGACGGGGTCTGACAATTCCGGGAAACTGCTGGTCATGTACCGCTACATCGACGCAGGACCTCCACCGTCCGCCACCTCCGAGGCGACGTCGCGGGTGATGCGCGGGACTCGCGGGACCGGTACGGCGCCGGAGCCGGCGGTTCGGCGTGCGCTGCACCGGCGGGGGTTGCGCTACCTCGTGGACGTGGCACCAGCTGGTACCAATCGCCGCCGACGTGTCGACGTGCTGCTGCGAGGAGCCAGGATCGCGTTGTTCGTCGACGGGTGCTTCTGGCACTCGTGTCCGGAGCACGGTCAGGTGCCGAAGGCGAACCGCGACTGGTGGGAGGTGAAGCTGCACGGCGTGGTCGTCCGTGATCGGGACACCGATGTGCAGCTCACCGCCGCTGGCCGGCTGGTCGTGCGGGTGTGGGAGCACGAGGCCCCGGAGGAGGTCGCGGACCGGGTCGTCGCGCTGGTGAGCTCCCGCCGGGTCAGGCCGCTACCGGGGTGAGCTGGTGCAGCACGTCCCGTTCGCCCAGCCGCTCCTTCGCCCACTCCACGACCGAGCTCTCCTGAGCGAACAACACGATCTGCCGGTCCTGCGACAACAGCAGCAACAGATCCAGCACCGCCCGAGTGCGCGCGTCGTCAGCCTGCACGGTCACGTCGTCCAACAGCAACGGACACGCCTCCGTGGCGAGGTGCTGAGCCAACGCCACTCGCAGCAGCAGGTAGACCTGCTCCGCCGTGCCGAGCGACAACCGCGAAGCCTGGTGCCACGCCTCGGAAGCCGCACACACCCGCACGGTCAGCGACAAGGGATCCACGGCGGCATCCACGTACCGCCCGTCGGTCACCACGGGGAGCCATGAGCGCAAGGTCTCTTCGAGTGCTGGAGCGATCGTGCTGTGCACCTTCTCCCGGGCCGCGGTCAGATACCGCGAGGCCAGGTCGATCGCCTCGGCCTCCGCCATCACGGAGGCCACCTCCGCAGCGGCCGTCTGCACCGCCTCCTCCGCGTCCGGAACGCTGGGCAGCACCCGAGCGACCTCGGTGAGAGTCGCGGTGAGGGAGTCGCAGGACGCTGCCAGCGAGGGATCAACGGGATCGCAGGCGGCGTAACGAAGAGCGTCCTCCAGCAGCACGGCGTGCTGGGTCTGGGCGGCGGAGAGCTGAGCCTCCAGGTCGTCCGAAGTGCCGTCCGCCAAGAGGGATTGCAGCTCGGCCCACGCGTTGCGCTCCTCCTCCGCCTCGCGCAGCATGCGGTCCCAGCCGCGCTGCCACTCGGCGATCGAGCGGAGCAGGTCCTCTGGGCGCTCGCCGGAGCCGCCGATCGCGGTCACGGCGTTGCGCAGCAGGAACAACGCGCGGTTGTGGGCGATCCTGGCCTCGGCGACGGTGGCCTCGGCCAGGCGGCGGTCTTCCAGGGCCTGGGCGAGCAACGGGCGTTGGGCGGCCATCAGTGCTTGGCGGGCGCGGACCTTGCAGTCGGTCTCGTAGTCGATCAGCAGGTCGGGCACGGACATCGTGTTGTCGACCTTGCCCCGTGCGGCCAGCTCCACACGCACGGCCTTCTCGGTGCGCGCCACGTCGCACACGAGGTCGAGGTGTGAGGCTTCCCAGGCCGGGCGGTTCGCCAGGCGCCACAACGTCTCGCGGTCCGGAGGCACGCCCAGGGCGGTGCACCCGGCAACGGCTTCGTCGTGCACGCGCACGGCTTCCACGGCCACCGCGCGCTGGCCCTCGGCCTCGGCCAGCTTGCGGTCCGCCACGAACAGCAGGCTGCGGGCCTGGTGCGCGGCGGCGGCGCGTTCGGCGGCGAACGAGACGGCCGCTTCGCGTTGTGGCGCATTGCCTCTGGCGAGTGCGCCGCCGACGCCGGCGATCAGGGCGGCGACCAGAACGCCGATGGCGGCCATCTGCTGATCCACCAGGAAGAGCAGCACGCCGACCAGCGAGGTCAGACAGCTCAGGACCAGCAGAGTGTTGCGCAGGAACGGGTTCGGCGTCGCGATCTCCTGCACCCGCGCGGCCGCGACGTCGGCCTCCACCTGGACGCGCGCGGCGTTGGCGGCGGCCTCGTCCTGGAACTGGCGCGCGGTGTCGACCTCGATGGACGCGGTCGTCAGCCGGGATCCGCTCACCGGGTCCAGGCGGGTGGCCAGGCCTCGCAACACGGACGGTTCCGCGGACGTCACGGGCATCGGACGGCGCTCGTTGTGCGCGGCGGCGACGGCGGACGCGGTCTCGTACGCGCCGGCAACCACGCGGAGTTCGTCGTCCAGCGCGGTCTCGCCGACCGGAAACTCCGGCAGGGCTTCGAGTTCGCCCTCCAGCGTCGACGCGGACGGACCGGTCAGCACGCGCGGAGTCGGGGCGGCGCGCCACGCTGCCAGAGCGCGGTTGACCTTCTGGGTCAGCTCCTCCTGCGCCGCCATGCCGGACGGCGGCTTGTCACCGAAGCGCTCCTGCAGCTCGGCCAGGCGTGAAGCTCGAGAAGTCAGCGCCTTCAACGAGGTCGCGTGCGACTGGACGGCCAGGCGGGCACGGGCCGCGGCGGCGGAACGGGCCTGCGTGCTCAGCTCCAGGTACCGCGCGTGGTCGCGGCGGGCCGCGCTGAGGTCGGTTTCGGCTTCACGCAAGCGGTTTCGGGCATCGCGCAGCGCGTCGACCGGTGCGGTCAGGCGCTGCAGGGCCTGCTCGACGGTGCCGTCCGTGCCCGCGGTGGCGGCGGCGCGGCGCAGGTGGGTCTGCAGGCCGTCGGCCGCGTCCAGCACCGACAGGAGCTGTGCCT
>JAVXWK010000714.1:0-2873 GCA_032230575.1 Pseudonocardiales bacterium
CGGCGCACCCGCCTCACCCAACGACAGCGGCTCCGATGCCAGCGCCTCCGGGGAGCTTCCGGACAAGCCGGCCAAGCCGGTCGTGCTCAACGTCCTCGACGTGGCCGGCAACCTGCAGCTCACCCAGGGCATGATCGACGAGTTCGTGAAGTCGAACCCCGAGTACGTCAGCAAGGTCAACTACACCAAGGCGACCGCGCCGGACATGCCGGGCAAGCTCAAGGCCGAGCAGAACTCCGGCACCTCCCAGACCCACCTCGTGCTGACCGGTACCGACGGATTGTCGTCGGTGATCGAGCAGAAACTGGCCTACGAACTGCTCCCCGGATTTTCGGCGAAGCTGCCGGACCTCGAGAAGACCTACCTCCCGCCCGCGTGGGAGATGCAGAAGCTCGCCCAGGGCCAGGGCGTCGCCGTCACCTACTACCCCGCGGGTCCGCTGCTGGAGTACGACCCGGCGAAGGTGCCGACCCCTCCGACCTCTCCGGCCGAACTGCTGGAGTGGGCCAAGGCGCACCCCGGCAAGTTCCAGTACGCGCGGCCGGCGAACTCCGGTCCCGGCAGGACATTCCTCATGGGACTGCCGTACCTGCTCGGCGACACCGATCCCAAGGACCCCGAGAAGGGCTGGGAGAAGACCTGGGCGTACCTGAAGGACCTGGGGCAGTACGTCGACAACTACCCCGGTGGCACCACGGACGTCATGAAGAACCTGGCGAACGGCACGTCGTGGATGGTCGCGTCGACGACCGGCTGGGACATCAACCCGCGCGTGCTCGGTTCCGTGCCCGAGGGCATGAAGATCTCGACGTTCAAGGGCTTCCACTGGGTGACCGACGCGCACTACGCGGTGGTGCCCAAGGGCGTGTCGCAGGACGTGCTGTCGGCGAACCTGGCGCTCATCAAGTTCATGCTGGACGCCAAGCAGCAGGCCAAGGCGTACGACAAGGGCTACTTCTACCCCGGTCCGGCCGTCAAGGACGTCACGCTGAAGATGGCGCCGCAGGAGTCGCAGGACGCGATCGCGAAGTTCGGGCGCGCCGAGTACGACAAGCTGATCGAGGAGAACCCCAAGGAGACCTCGCTTCCGGCCGCACAGCAGGTGAAGGCGTTCCAGCGGTGGGACAGGGAGATCGGCAAGAAATGAGCCCTCACATCTCCGGGCAGCGGTTCGCCGAGCTGCACCTGGACCACGTGCAGCGGGCGTTCGGCGAGACCGTTGCCCTCAAGGGCATGGACCTGACGATCAAGGGCGGCGAGTTCGTCGCCCTGCTCGGGCCGTCCGGGTGCGGGAAGTCGACCGCGCTGAACTGCCTGGCGGGGCTGCTGCCGTTGACCGGCGGGCGGATCACCCTGGACGGCAAGCGGATCGACGACCTGCCGCCGGAGAAGCGCGGGTTCGGGATGGTGTTCCAGAACTACGCGCTGTTCCCGCACATGTCGGTGCGGCGCAACATCGGGTTCGGCCTGTCCATGCGCAAGACGTCCAAGGCAGAGCTGAACAAGCGGGTGGACGAGGCGGTGCGGCTCGTCCAGCTCGAGGAGCACCAGCACAAGTTCCCCGCACAGCTTTCCGGTGGCCAGCAACAACGTGTGGCGATCGCGCGGGCGATCGTCCTCGAACCGCCGTTGGTGCTGATGGACGAACCACTGTCCAACCTGGACGCTTCGCTGCGTTTGGAGATGCGCACGGAGATCCGGCGGCTGCACCAGTCGCTGGGTCTCACGACCGTCTACGTCACGCACGACCAGGAAGAGGCGCTGGCCCTGGCCGACCGTCTCGTGGTGCTGCGGCTGGGTGAGGTGCAGCAGGTCGGCTCGCGCGAGGAGGTCTACGCGCACCCGGTCAACCGGTACGTGGCGGGATTCATGGGCTACCGCAACATGATCCCGGTGTCCGTGATGGCCCAGGAAGGCGAGCGCACGACCGTTCAGACGTCTGACGGCGTGAAACTCGTCGGCGTCAAACGGGAGGAGCTTTCGGGCGAGGCCGTGGCGGCGGTTCGCCCGGAGGACTTCACCGTCGTGAGCGAGGCCGGCGACAACACGCTCGAAGCCGTCGTGGAGATCGTCGAGTACCACGGGCGTGAACAGGCGGTGGAGGCTCGGCTGAAGGACGGCTCGCAGCTGCACGTCCGCACCAACTCGCGGCTGGCTCCCGGCGACACGATCACGTTGAAGGTGCCGGTCGAACGCGTGCTGGTGTTCGCATGACGGCGGTCATGGAGCGGGCGTCGCTCAAGCACCGGCTGGCCGAGAAGGGCGTCGACCGCGTCCTGTGGCTGCTGGTGCCGGGCGCGGTGTTCGTGATCCTGCTGTTCGTCTACCCGTTCCTGTACGGGTTGCAACTGTCGTTCCAGCCGAAGGGCGGCGGCAGCCCGTTCCAGAACTACATCACGTTCTTCCAGGACGACTACCTGGCCGAGACCGTGTGGATCACCCTGCGGCTCGGGCTGCCGGCGGCGCTGTTCAACGTGCTGGCGTCCATCCCGATCGCGTTCCGGATGCGCGGCCGGTTCCGGGGCAAGAGAGCGCTCACCACGCTGCTGGTCGTCCCGATCACCCTCGGCACCGTGCTGACGGCGGAAGGGCTCCTCGCGTTCTTCGGCCCGACGGGGTGGTTCAACCGCGTCCTGATGGCGCTGGGCGCGGACGAACCGGCGAAGCTCACCCACAACTACTGGGGCGTGCTGTTCTCGCTGATCATCACGGGCTTCCCGTTCGCGTTCCTGCTGACGCTCTCCTACCTGTCCGGCATCGACCCGACGCTGGAACAGGCGGCGGCGACTCTGGGCGCGACGAAGCGGCAGCGGTTCCGCACGATCACCATGCCGTTGCTGGCACCAGGCCTGGCGGTCACCTTCTGCCTCAGC
>JAVXWK010000715.1:0-11595 GCA_032230575.1 Pseudonocardiales bacterium
GATGCTCCGCATAACCTCTACCTCGAAGCGATTTTGCAGAATAACTTCGAAGTCGTAGGTGTGGTCGTCGAACCTGGTCTCGAGCAACGCAGATCTTTGCTTTCAAGGCGTCGATGGCTCGACTACGGATACGCGCTTTATCACGACGGAAGACGGTCGATCCTGGGCTTGTCGGCCTACCGGAGTACTTTCTTCGGCAAGGTGCCCGACGTGCCTCCTCAGCGTCTCTCGCCAACGCTTAAAACGCCATCGGTAAATGACGTAAAAGTTCAATTGTGGCTCCGCGAAGCCAGCCCTGATGTAGTGGTCGTTACCTGCACAAGTGTCCTAAACCGTGAGACGATCGACGCTGCAGGCGATACAATCCTGAACATTCATGGCGGTTACCTTCCTGATTACCGCGGCTGGTACGGATTCTTCTTCGCGCTGTACGAGGGCAAACCAGAACTAGTCGGTTCCACGATCCACTTCATCGATGCGAGCATTGACACAGGCGACATCGTTGAGGTCGTGAAGCCTCCGATTCATGCTGGTGACGGCCCTGAGCAGCTCTATTGTCGCGCGGAGCGCCGAGCGGCACATCGACTTGTCGAACTGCTGGCGGACTTGGAACAGGGGAAACCGTTGAACCGCATGCCGCAGCCGTATCGGCGGAAGCTGTACCTGCGGCGAGACCGCACGCCCGTGCATGACTTGATCTTCCTGTTCCGGCGCATGCGGTCGAAGCTGGGTCCCACGCCCTCCGGCAGTCGATGGCGTGACGTGTCTTGAGTCGAGCAGTGAACGTAACAACACGCCGATCTGATCGGTCGCGGTCAGGAGGCCGTCGTGCCCGTATGATGAGATGATCTCCGACAGTCCGGCGCCGCTGTTCGAACTCGGTGAACGACGACGTTTGGCCCCTGGTGCAGCCTCGGTGTTAAGCGTGGCACTGGCTGGTCGCCTCATCGTCACTGCGGGTTGGCCTCCCTGACGGACGGGCTGCAGTAGGCTCTCTTCGTGATGGTCGATTGCGAGCCGAGGAGTGGACCTTGGGCCGTGGTGCAACTAGCTCCAGTGCACTTGACCAATCCTCAATTGCGCTCAACTGCGCGAAACGTTTTGTTTCTGCAGGTCAGCGGACTCTGAACCCTGATCTGGGGGTCAAGGGGTCGCAGGTTCAAATCCTGTCGTCCCGACGGTCTGGATCAGCCCGCTGATTCTGGGTGAAAGCCCAGGTCAGCGGGTTTTTCCGTGCGCTCGGAACGATCTTCGCTTGATCATCATTTTCATGATCAACAGACGATGAAGGAGTGAATAAGGAGCCGCTGGCTCCTTCGTTTTGACTAACGGCAAATGTGGTCGCCACGAAGTCCGGCGCGTACCCGACGCTCGCCCAGCACATCGAAGAGGCGCAGCTGAGCGGCCTGCCCGGCGCGTACCCCAACGGTGCGGTGCTCAACCGCATCACGAACGCTACGCACAAAGGCAGGAACGGCAACACCGCGTGCCCGCCCTCAAGCGTATGGAAGCGTCCCGCAGGCCGGTCGTGCGACGAGTATCCATTCCGTTCGACCAAACAGGGCGCTTTTACGGGTGGAGGTAGTGCCAGAACCTTCGCTCCTCCGACCACCACGTGGTGCGAGATGGATCCCGCGTGGGGCGTTCCGACCGGCGTCACCGGGCCGACGGGCTGGTCGTCGTGCATGATCAACGCGAACGACAACCGCAGTGGCGGTGCCGCTTTGGGCGCCTTCTACTCGTCCAAGCGCGTGCTCGATGGTGACGCGTTCAAAGTGTTGATCACGCCGTGGATCTCTGCCAGGACGAGTGCGGCGGCTGCTCGTGCCATCCAAGTACGAGCAGCTGTCACCCGTGGAAAGATCGAGGACATGCAACTGCCGGTGCCCGTTGTCCGAGCCGATGCCGTCGAGCACTACGCACGGCTGCTCACCAGCGAGGCGTTGCCGTCCGAGGCGCTATGCCTCACCGCGGTCTGTGGGCTGTCGATCGACGAAGCACTGACTCGCTTCGACGCCTCACCGCAGACGCGCACGACCACGCTTGCCGATGCTGGGCAGGCCTCCGTCAACGCGTTCCCCGACGACCTGCCTCTGGTTGTCGCCAGTGAGCTCGGCGGGTGGGTATTTCTGTTCGAGCACAACGGATTCCACGGCTCGTTGCCCGACGTCCTCGCACGGCTCTCCCGTGGCACAGTGGCAACGACCGCCTACTGGAACGTCAACCTCGACAACACGATCGCCCTGGCACAGGACGGCCAAATCCTCGGTGAGATGGACTTCGTCGGGGGAGGTGAACCAACAGCAGATCTCGCTGAGTACCTGGACGGCCTGGACTTCGACGACGCCGACTTCATCTGTGCCACGGCGATCGCGTTCGTCGAGCGAGTCACGGCGATCCGGCTCGAGGCCGAGTGGGTGACCGCACCGCACCAGACCGCGGTGATCACGCAGCCGGTGAAGTTCGAAAGCCCGGACCCGGCAAGCTGGCTCGAAGTGAACGCCCCGGAAGTCTTCGACCTGATCAGCACTGCCGCCCCCCTGCTACGCGAAATCGCCACGATGGCAGCCAACCGAGTCTGTGCGGCCGTGGGCGTTGTCGATCCGGACGTCACACGACACCTGACCACAGACGTCGACAACGTTGCAGCACACACCTTGCTGCAGCAGCGGGAACGCCTCGCGGATCGCTTCCGCGAAGCGCACCTTCAAGCCTTGAACCTGCGCTGGGACCGGTGCACGCCGTTAGACGCGCAAGCCGACCCCGTGACTCGTTTGCGGGCTGACGTTGCTCGCCGACACGCGGACGCCACCGCTGAACACGCCCTGGTAGCCCGCGCACACGCACTAGCAGCGGTACGTGCGAGACTGATCAAGGACGTGATCACATCCGCCGCCCAAGCGTTGATCAATGCCTGCCATGCCGATCGCGCACACTGGCCATCCCTGCGAGACCAAGCCGCCAAGCGTCTGTCCGAGGCACGCTGACTACACCGCGGACACCCGCCGAAGCCACCAACCTCGCTGAGGCGACCGCGCCGCTGTTCGACTACGTCGACTCGATGGTGACGCCCAGTCAGGCGACCGCGCGGCAGATCTACGGCAACCGCGGCTGGGTGGTCAACAACGAGACCAACCCGTTCGGCTTCACGGTCCGCACAACTGGGCCACCGCCTTCTGGATGCCCGAGGCGGGTGCCTGGCTGGCGCAGCACTACTACGACCACTACCTGTTCACAATGGACCAGAACTTCCTGCGTGACCGGACCTACCCGATCATGAAGTCGCTGACCGAGTTCTGGGCCGACGAGCTGGTGTCCGACCCGCGCGACGGCAAACTCGTGGTCAGCCCCAGCTTCTCGCCGGAACAAGGCCCGTTCTCCGCCGGCGCGTCGATGTCCCAGCAGATCGTGTGGGACCTGTTCACCAACACCCAGGCCGCCGCCCGCACACTGGGCGACGCGGCGACCGTCCGGTCCACCGGCGACGTCCTCCAGCCCGTGCCCCGTCACCGCGGGCGGAGCCAGAACAGCGTGATCGACGTGCTCCCCGCGCTGCCTGGGCGCGGGGAACGGTGAGCGGCCTGAAGGTGCGCGGGAATGTCACCGTGGACACGCAGTGGGCCGGTGGGGCCCCGACCCGGATCACGCTGCGGCCCGGTCAATCCGGCGCGCTGAAGATCGGAAGTGATCTGTTCACCCGGCAGTTCCGCCTCGTGGACACGCGGAGCGGCGCGTCCGTCCCGTACCAGCGCGATGGTAGGATCATCACCTTCCAGGCCACCGGAAGTCGTCAGTACGTCGTGTCCGGCGGGTGACCACCGGAACGATTCCAGGGGCACGGCCGCACAGGGGCCGGCGACGACGGACTCAACCGGCGTCGCCGGCGTCGGCGAGGTGTGACGGTGAAAGTTCGGCGTCGGATCATGCGGTTCGCAGCTTGATGCCACTGGGCCGGACCTCGAGTTCGCCAACTGCTACCAACAGACCGCAGCGAACTGCCCGGTTGGGTTCGAAGACCCGAGTTGGTTCGCGCCCCCACCTTGATCGTCGAATTGTTCGATTACCCACCGGCGCGACCTGCGACGGCCTGACCGATGTCCTCACGGTCGAAAGTCGCTCATTTCGTCGATCGAGGCCGTGGGTTGCTGTGAGAATCCTGTGCGTCACTCAGGTGAGAACAAATCCCCGAGTCGGGAATCTCTTGACGTGTGCACGGCGGGGAGTCATCATCTGGAGCGATTTCCACGGCCCAAGTGAGTGGGAGTGCTCGCGATCAGGGCCGGACGAGTGTCCAGGCTGCTGCCTGATGTCGCAATGACGCGAGAGGAAACGCTGTGTCCGGTCATCGTTCGTACCCAATTGTTAGCGCTAACAATTGGTCGCAGTTCAGGCGTGGCCGGATCACCGCGGTGCTGGCGGCCGCCAGCCTGCTCCTGGCGGGAGCGGCAGCCGTGACCGGGCCACGGCCGGCGCAAGCGGTGGAGAACGGGGCGGCTCGCACCCCGCCGATGGGGTGGAACACCTGGAACACGTTCGGCTGCGACATCTCCGAGTCGTTGATCCGGCAGACCGTCGACGCGTTGGCGGGCAACGGGATGGCCGCGCTGGGTTACAGGTATGTCGTGGTGGACGACTGCTGGTTCGACCCCAGCCGTGACGCTCAGGGTGATCTCCAGGCGCATCCGGTGCGGTTCCCGAGCGGGATGAAGGCACTTGGTGACTACATCCACGGCAAGGGCTTGAAGTTCGGCATCTACCAGGTGCCCGTGGACAAGACGTGTGCGCAGTACTTCAACACCTTCCCCGGCGCGACCGGCAGCAGGGGACATGAGGTGCAGGACGCCCGGCAGTTCGCGGCGTGGGGAGTCGACTACCTCAAGTACGACTGGTGCTCGCCGGAGGGCACGATGGACGAACAGGTCGCGGCGTTCGCGAGGATGCGCGACGCGCTGGCGGCCACCGGCAGGCCCATCGTCTACAGCATCAACCCGAACAGCGTGCACGAGAAGACCGGGCCGCTGCGGGACTGGGGCGACGTCGCGAACATGTGGCGCACCACCGAGGACATCACCAACCGGTGGGACACCGGCAGTGACGGCAGCAGCTTCATGGGCGTGCAGAACATCATCAACGTCAACGTGCCGCTCGCTCCGTACGCAGCCCCCGGAGGCTTCAACGACCCGGACATGCTGGAGGTCGGCAACGGCGGCATGACGGACACCGAGCAGCGCAGCCATTTCGCGATGTGGGCGATGATGGCGGCGCCGCTGATCGCGGGCAACGACGTCCGGAATGCGTCGGCCGGCACGCTCTCCATCCTCAAGAACGCCGGCCTGATCGCGGTCGATCAGGATCCTCTCGGCCTGCAGGCCACCCAGGTGTCGAACGACGGCACCCGGCGCGTGATCGCCAAGCGGCTCGCCAACGGCGACGTCGCGGTCGCGCTGCTCAACCAGGGGTCGAGCACGGCGTCGATCTCGACCACGGTGAACGCGATCGGCAAGACCGGCACCTGGTTCGGGTTGCGCAACCTCTGGACCGGAGCGACGTCAAGCACCCGCGGTGCCATCTCGGCCGTCATTCCCGCACACGGCACGGCGGTCTTCCGGGTCAGCGGTGGCGGCGTGGCGCCGGCACCAGCCGTCTTCTCACTGCGCAGCGAGTCCGCGGGCCGCTGCCTGGACTCGCCGAAGGGCGCGTCGGCCACCGGCACCCAGCCGGCGATCTGGGACTGCAACGGCGGGGCTCAGCAACTGTTCACCCGCAACGGCAACGCGTTGCAGCTGCTCGGCATGTGCCTGGAAACGACGCCCAACGCCGTGGCAGGCACGAAGGTTCAGCTGTGGTACTGCAACGGCGGCGCGAACCAGCAGTGGAACCTGAACACCAACGGCACGATCAGCAACGCGCAGACCGGGCTGTGCCTCGACGTGGACCTCAACGGCACGGCGAACGGCACCCCGGCGATCGTGTGGACCTGTCACGGCGCGGCCAACCAGCGCTGGATCCGCAGCAGCTGACCCGTTTCTCCCAGCTTGATCATGTTAGCGCTCACCCTGCATTGTTTCGCGGAGGGCCGGAATGTACTCGAATTCTTCAACGGTCTGGCGCCGGTCGTTGCCGGCCATTCTCGGTGTTCTTGCCCTCGCGGCGTCGTCGATAAGCGTCACACCGATCGCCGTCGCGGCTGAGGCGCTCGACAAAGGCCTGGTCGTCCACTACGACCTCGCCCAGAGTTCCGGCACCACCGCGATCGACACGTCCGGCAACGGCAGGGACGGCACGCTGAGCGGTGACGCCGTCTGGCAGGGCGACGCGTTGAGCCTCGGCGGCTCGAACGGTCACGTCCGCCTGCCCGACAACGTCATGCGCGGGCTCACGGACATCACCGTGTCCGTGCAGGTGAACATCGCCACGGACCAGGGCACCCCCTACTTCGTCTGGGGTCTCGGCAACGACCTGAACGGCGTCGGGAACGGCTACCTGTTCACCTCGGGTGACGGGTACCGCACGTCGATCGCCACCGGCAACTGGTCCACCGAGCAGACGGTGTCCGCCAACCGGAACCTGGCGCGTGGCAGCTGGCGCACCCTCACGTACACCCTCGCCGGGGGCGTTGCCGTGCTGTACGAGGACGGCATCGAGGTGGCCCGCAAGACCGACGTGACGATCACGCCGGGAGCGATCGGTGGCGGCGCCACGACCGCCAACTACCTCGGCCGTTCGGTGTACGCCGCGGACAAGTACCTCAAGGGCCAGGTCCGCGACTTCCGCATCTACGACCGTGCCGTGACCGCGGCGGAAGCGAACGCGCTCGGCGAGCGGACCGCCGCCGGCAGGGCCGCGGCAGACGCCGCGGCACTCGACCTCGGCGACACGTCCGCCGTGACCGGAAACCTCACGCTGCCAACGAAAGCTCCCGGTGGCTCCGCGGTTACCTGGTCCTCCGGCAACCCGGCCGTGGTGTCGGCGACAGGGGTGGTCACCCGGCCGTCGCCAGGCTCGGGCAATGCGATCGTGACGCTGACCGCGACCGTGTCCTACGCCGGATTCACCGCCACGCGCACATTCACCGTCACGGTGCCCGCCGACATCACGGATCGGCAGAAGGTCCGGGACGCTTTGCGGGACATCGTGATCTGGGATCAGAACGCGGTCCGGGGCAACATCACGCTGCCGGCGAATGGTGCTCGCGACGTCACGTTCACCTGGCGCAGCGACGACAAGAGCGTCGTCTCCGCGTCCGGTGTGGTGACGCGGCCGCCGTACGGTTCCAAGCCGCGCAAGGCACACATCAGTGTCCGTGCGACGAAGGGGAACGCGAGCGACGTCCGCGACTTCCTGCTCACCGTGCTGCCACTGCCCAAGCAGGAAGCGCGTGAGGGCTACACGTTCGCATACTTCACGGGAGAGTCCACACAGGACACCGAGCAGGTGCACTTCGCGGTCAGCAAGGGCGACGACCCGCTGCACTGGGACGAGCTCAACGGGGGCCGTCCCGTGCTGGAGTCGCAGTACGGCGAGACCGGGGTGCGCGACCCGTTCATCATCCGCAGCCCCGAAGGCGACAAGTTCTACCTCATCGCGACCGACCTGCAGATCAACGACGGCCGCGGGTGGGGCGAAGCGCAGCAGCACGGCAGCAAGTACCTGGAGATCTGGGAGTCCACCGACCTCGTGACGTGGTCGGAGCAGCGGCACGTGCGCGTCTCGCCCGACACGGCGGGCATGACGTGGGCACCGGAGGCGACCTACGACCCGGCCATCGGCGCCTACGTCGTCTACTGGGCAAGCATCCCGTTCGCGGCCGACGACCCCGAGCACACCAACTGGTCGTACTCGCGGATGTGGTACTCGACCACCCGCGACTTCAGGACGTTCACCGAGCCGAAGGTGTGGAACGACCCCGGCCAGGGCGTGATCGACTCGACCGTCCTCAAGGACGGCGACTACTACTACCGCCTGACCACCGACGAGAAGGTCGTCGGGTCGTGCTCTCGCGACATCGTTCTCGAGCGGTCGAAGGACCTGCGGGCCGTCGACCTGCCGACCACGAAACCACGGAACTGGGAACTGGTCGACGACTGCATCCGCACCCCGCTCGGCACGGACTGGGTCGAGGGCCCGACGCTGTTCAAGTCCAACGACGGCACCAAGTTCTACGCGTTCATGGACGAGACGCCGAACCGCGGCTACATCCCGTTCGTCACGGACTCACTGGCGAACCCGAACTGGCGGATCCCGGCGGAGTACTCGTTGCCGCGCGCTCCGCGGCACGGCACGGTCCTTCCGGTGACGAAGGCCGAACTGGAGCGGCTGCGCAAGGGTCCGCTACCGGTCACTGCCAACAAGAACGGCGTGGTCGCCGACTACGACCTCACCGGCGGCTCCGGCACCGCGGTCGCGGACCGCTCCGGGAACGGCCGCAACGCCGTGCTCCACGGTGGTGTCGCTCGTTCGTCGGACGGCCTCACCTTCGGTGGCACCGACGGTTACGTGCACTTGCCGAACAACCTCATGACCGGGCTCGACGCGATCACCGTGTCGGCACGGGTGTGGGTCGATCCCGGCCAGCAGACGCCGTACTTCCTGTTCAACCTCGGCAACAGCACGAACAACACCGGTGACGGTTACCTCTTCGCCACCGGGGACAGCTATCGGGCGGCCATCGCGGCCGGGAACTGGACGACCGAGCAGAACGCGAACAGCGGGCGCAACCTGGCTCGCGGCACCTGGCACACGCTGACGTACACGCTGGCCGGAGGAACGGCGCGCCTGTACGACAACGGGGCCGAGGTGACCCATGTGGACGGTGTGACGACGAAGCCGGGCGACCTGGGCGGCGGCATCACGACGTCGAACCAGATCGGCCGCTCCGCCTACGGTGCGGACAGGTACTTCAAGGGCAAGATGAGCGGCTTCACCGTGTGGAACCGCGGTCTGACCACGCCGGAAGTCCTTGCCCTGCCGGGCAACGAGACGGCCGTCGCGTCGGTGAGCCTCGACGCGCTGAAAGTTCCGGCGGTCATCGACAGCCAGGCCGGGACCATCCTGCTGCCGGTCAAACCCGGCACGGACCTGAGCCGCCTGTCGCCCCGGCTCCTGGTCGCGGACGGCGCGAAGGTGTTGCCCGGCAACGGTTCCAGGCAGGACTTCACCAAACCCGTCACCTACACGGTCACCGGAGCAGATCGGAGCAAGCGCACCTGGACGGTGCGCGCGGCGGTCATGAACAGCCCGGTGCTTCCCGGCTACAACGCGGATCCGAACATCGTCCGGTTCGGCGACACCTACTACATCTACGCCACGACGGACGGCTATCCGGGTTGGTCGAGCACCTCGTTCAACGCGTGGTCCAGCAAGGATCTCGTGAACTGGACGAAGCACGAGAAGATCCTCGACCTCGGGCCGGGGGTGTCGTGGGCGGACAGCCGGGCCTGGGCGCCGACCATCGCCGAGAAGAACGGCAAGTACTACTTCTACTTCTGCGCCGACGCCAAGATCGGCGTCGCGGTCGCCGACACGCCCACCGGTCCGTTCACCGACGTGCTCGGCAAACCGCTGATCGCGTCGAACCCCAACGGTGGTCAGGCCATCGACCCGGCGGTCTTCACCGACGACGACGGCAAGAGCTACCTGTATTGGGGCAACGGCGAGGCCTACGTGGTGCCGTTGAACGCGGACATGACGTCGTTCGACGCCACGAAGATCAAGCACATCACCGGGTTGGAGGGCTTCCGCGAGGGACTGTTCATGACCAAGCGCGGCGGTACCTACCACCTCACCTGGTCCATCGACGACACCGGCAGCGAGAACTACCGGGTCGGCTACGCCACGGTGACCGGACCCATGATCGACGGCCTGGTGAACCGCGGTGTCGTCCTGGAGAAGGATCCGTCACTCGGCATCCTCGGCACCGGACACCACGGCATCGTCCAGGCGCCGGGAACCGACGACTGGTACATCGCCTACCACCGCTTCGCCATCCCCGGCGGCGACGGCACACACCGTGAGGTGACCATCGATCGCCTCCGGTTCAACGCGGACGGCACCATGGCCAAAGTCGTGCCCACGCTCGAAAGCATCACCCGCTGACAATTGCTCACAGTTGGCTCACAGCAACCGCACAGAATTGTTTACCCAAAGTGCTCACATGATGGGAAATGGCACTCCAGGTAATGTTTGACAGTCGCCAAAACTGGCAATTTTCATGGCTTTCCACCGCGCAGGCCGATTATTTACGCTCGGCGGACGAAGCTGAGGGCACTGTGGCCCCTGAGCGAAACCCGTGCTGGTGACGGTTCGCGCCCTACCCTGTGCAGACTTCCGTGGGCGCGCCACTCGTCACCGTCCGAGAATGGAAATCCCGCATGCAAGAGTCACGGAAAGTCCGGTTCCTGGCCGGAATCGGAATTGCGAGCACGGTCGTCACCGCTGTTTCCCTGCTGGTCGTGCCCGCTCAGGCAGCGGAAGGACAGATCCGCTCCGCCGACGCCGCGGAAAAGGTGCCGAACAGCTACATCGTCAAGCTGAAGGACACCCATGCGTCGGTGCTCGCCACCAAAGCCACCGCGAACGCCGTGGCGGCCCGCAACGGCGGTGGAGTGGACCGGGTGTTCGGCAGCGCCCTGCGCGGTTTCACCGTGAAGCTGTCCGAGCGGCAGGCCAAGCGTCTCGCCGCCGACCCCGCGGTGGAGTACGTCGAGCAGGACCAGGTCTTCCACGCCGACACCACCCAGAGCAACCCCCCGTCGTGGGGCCTGGACCGGATCGACCAGGCGTCGCTTCCGCTGAGCAGTTCCTACAACTACACCTCGACCGGCAGCGGCGTGAACGTGTACGTGATCGACACCGGCGTGCGGATCAGCCACTCCACCTTCGGTGGCCGGGCGAAGAACGGCTACGACTTCGTCGACGACGACGCGGTCGCGCAGGACGGCAACGGTCACGGCACCCACGTGGCGGGCACCATCGCCGGCAGCACCTACGGTGTCGCGAAGGGTGCCACCGTGTACGGCGTGCGCGTGCTCGACGACGACGGCAGTGGCACGACCGCAGGTGTCGTCGCGGGCATCGACTGGGTGACCGCGAACGCGATCAAGCCCGCTGTGGCGAACATGAGCCTGGGCGGCGGCGCGTCGAGCACCATCGACGCCGCTGTGAACCGCTCGATCGCCGCCGGCGTGACCTACGCGGTCGCCGCCGGCAACAGCAACGCCAACGCGTCGAGCTACTCCCCGGCCCGTGTCGCCGCCGCGATCACGGTGGGCGCGACGACGAGCACCGACGCACGCGCCAGCTACTCGAACTACGGTTCGGTGCTGGACATCTTCGCGCCAGGCTCGTCGATCACATCCTCCTGGAACACCAGCGACACCGCGACGAACACCATCAGCGGTACGTCGATGGCGACGCCGCACGTGGTTGGTGCGGTTGCCCGATACCTGCAGAACAACCCGTCGGCGACGCCCGCCCAGGTGTCGAGTGCACTGACCTCGGGTGCGACCACGGGCAAGGTCACCAGCGCCGGCTCGGGTTCACCGAACCGCCTGCTGTACCTGGCTCCCAGCGCCTGACCGAATCCGAAAGGGGTCG
>JAVXWK010000721.1:0-4468 GCA_032230575.1 Pseudonocardiales bacterium
ATCGACGACGCCGACGTGCGCCTGATCGGTGTCGAGCCCGGCGGCTCCGGCATCGAGTCCGGCAGCCACGGCGCGACGCTCACGGCCGGTACGCCCGGCTCGCTGCACGGCGCGATGTCGTACGTGATGCAGGACGAGGACGGGCAGATCACCGAGGCCCACTCGATCTCCGCGGGTCTCGACTACCCCGGCGTGGGTCCCGAGCACTCGCACCTGAAGGACATCGGCCGCGCCGAGTACTTCCCGGTGACCGACGCCGAGGCGATGGAGGCGTTCGCGCTGCTGTCGCGGACCGAGGGCATCATCCCGGCGATCGAGTCGTCGCACGCGCTGGCCGGCGCGCTGAAGCTGGGCCCGTCGCTCGGACCGGACGGCCTGCTGGTCGTGAACCTCTCCGGGCGTGGCGACAAGGACATGGACACGGCCGTCAAGTACTTCGGCCTCGCTGACGGGGGACAGGCCTGATGTCGTTGTCGGACGTTTTCGCGACGGCGAAGGCCGAGTCGCGGGCCGCGCTGATCGGCTACCTCCCGGCGGGTTTTCCCACGATCGAGGGCTCCAAGGGCTACCTGCGGTCGATGGTCGAGGCGGGCTGCGACCTGATCGAGGTCGGCCTGCCGTACTCCGACCCCGTCATGGACGGCCCGACGATCCAGGCCGCTGCTGAACAGGCGCTCAAGGCCGGATTCCGGGTGCGCGACGTGTTCGACGTGGTGGCGTCGGTGGCCGACGCCGGTGGGCGTGCGGTCGTGATGACGTACTGGAACCCGGTGCTGAAGTACGGCGTCGACGCGTTCGCACGCGACCTCGCGGCCGCCGGTGGTCTTGGGCTGATCACGCCGGACCTGGTGCCAGACGAAGCCGCCGACTGGATGGCGGCGTCCGAGGCCCACGGGCTCGACCGGACCTTCCTGGTGGCGCCGTCGTCGACCGAGGACCGCATCGAGATGACGGCTCGTGCGTCGTCCGGCTTCCTGTACGCCACGGCGGTCATGGGCGTGACCGGTGCTCGCGACGTGGTGTCGTCCGCCGCGCCTGAACTGGTTGCGCGCGTGCGTGCGCACTCCTCGATCCCGGTCGGGGTCGGGCTGGGCGTGAAGTCCGGTGCGCAGGCCGCGGAGATCGCCGGGTTCGCGGACGGGGTGATCGTCGGATCGGCGTTCGTCTCGGCGGCGAACGAGGGCGACGCCGCGGTGCGCGCGTTGGCCGCTGACCTGGCGAAGGGTGTGCGCTCGGCTGCCGCCGTCGTGTGATGGCTTGGAGCACCTCCAACTGCGATCTTGGCTGTATGTACGAGCCAGCTACCCGCCCGGCGTGCCACACTGGTGGTCGCCGGGCGGTTTTCGGAGGTGATGCCCTGTGGCAGCTCCAGCTGAAGCGGCGTCAGCCGCTTACCTGCTGCCGAGGCACGTGGGCCCGTGGTCGCTCGACGACGTCCTGTCGTTGCCGGAGGACAACAGTCAACGCATCGAGCTCGTTGACGGGATGCTTCTCGTGAGCCCGCTGGGGTCCTACCGGCACCAGAGCATGGTGTTCGATGTGGCGGCTGGCCTGCGCGCGGCATGTCCGGACTATCTCCAGACGACGATCGAGCTGAACGTCCTGCTCGCTAGCGGGCGTCTGGTGATCCCGGACTTCACCGTTGTCACACCGCGCGAAGTCGGCGTGATGTTCCCGGTTTCGGATGTCGTGCTCGTCGGCGAGGTGTTCTCGCCGAGTACGCGTCTGAACGACCAGGGTTTGAAGCGTGAGCTGTACGCCGAGGCAGGCGTGAAGTACTACATGATGGTCGATCCCGAGCCGGAGGTTGCCGAGGCGACTCTGCTCGAACTTCAAGGCAAGGAGTACGTCGAGATCGCGCAGAGCGTGAACGGCGTCCTGGAGATCGAACGGCCCTTCCCGGTCACCATCAAGTTCTAGCCGTAGAGCCACTCCAGCCGTTCGTGCAGGTCAGCCGTAGTCCACGAGGCGAACATCGCGTCACGGGCCACGGCGGCGTCACCGGCTGGGTGGTAGACCTCCCGTCCCATCAACCGTGAGACGTGGTGGACGCGCGCGGTCCTCTCTCCACGCAGAGACACGTACCGGGCAAAAGAGCCATTCACGTCCCGCGAGTCGAAGGTCGAAGCCAGGCACACGGCGTCCTCCAACGCCTGACACGCGCCCTGAGCCGCGTACTGCAGCACGGGGTGGGCGGCGTCGCCGAGCAGCACGACCCGCGAGTCCTGCCAGTTGGTGATCGGCTCGCGGTCGCACAGCACCCACGCCCGCCACTCGTCGGCCAGTTCCATGATCTGCGCGGCGTCGTCGCACAACGGCTGGAAGTGCCGCACGACGTCCTCGTGCTCGACGGGCTTGCCGGTAATCGGGTCCTGAGCGCCGTTGTCGGTCGTCGCCACGAGGTTCACGTACCGCCCACCAGCGATGACGTACCAAACGACGTGGTAGCGCGGCCCGGCCCAGAGCGTGACGACGTTCTCCTTGAGCTCACGCGGCACGTCCGAAGCCGGAATGACCGCGCGGAACGCCGTGTGGCCGGACACCTGCGGATCACCGTCGCCCACGAGCTGCCTGCGGATCGCCGACCGCAGCCCGTCCGCGCCGATCAACGCCGTCCCGTGCACGAGGTCGCCCGACCGCAGCACCGCGGTGACGCCGGTGGAGTCCTGCGTGTAAGCCTCGACGCCGCTGTTCACCCGCAGATCGACGCGCTCGTCGTTCAGGCATGCGTCGAGCAACGGCGTGAGCACGTCGTTGCGATGCACCACGGCATATGTCCCGAACCGCTGCTGGAAGTTCGCATCGATGGGTAATGAAGAGATCAGCTTCCCGGAGATCCCGCAGCGCAGCCGCCACGCGTCGACGTGCACGGCCCGTGAGCGCACCACGGCCCCGACGCCCAGCGAGTCGAGCATCCGGAACCCGTTCGGTCCGACCTGGATGCCTGCGCCGATCTCCTCGAACACCGCCGCGGACTCCAGCACGGTCACGCGGTGACCTGCCCTTGCCAGTCCGAGTGCCGTTGCCAGACCACCGATGCCGCCACCGACCACCAGGACCGTCATGCGTCCGAGTATCTCGGCTCGGCGATCACGAAGTCCCTAAGAACCTCATGCGAAGCTCACCTAGGTCGCGAACCCCTAACGAAGGAGCGTCGCAAGGAGACGTAACCGGGGCCACCGGTACGGTGAGCGCGTGTTGAACGGCATCCTGGCCACGATCCCGAGCCCCGACCAAGGTGTGTGGTACCTCGGTCCGCTCCCCATCAGGGCCTACGCGCTGTGCATCATCGCCGGCATCATCGTCGCCATCTGGTGGGGTGAGCGCCGCTGGGTTGCCCGCGGAGGCATCAAGGGCGAGGTGACCGACATCGCCGTGTGGGCGGTGCCGTTCGGCCTCGTCGGAGGGCGGCTCTACCACGTCATCACCGACAACCAGAAGTACTTCGGGCCGGGGAAGAACCCGCTCGCGGCGCTCGAGATCTGGAACGGTGGCCTCGGCATCTGGGGTGCGATCGCTCTGGGTGCGGTGGGTGCGTGGATCGGCTGCCGGCGCAAGGGCATCCCGCTGCCGGCGATGGCGGACGCACTGGCTCCGGGCATCGTCGTGGCGCAGGCCATCGGACGGCTCGGCAACTACTTCAACCAGGAGCTCTACGGCGGCGACACGACGTTGCCGTGGGGTCTGGAGATCTACCGCCGCGTCACGCAGGACGGGCGGGACGACGCGCTGGCCGGTATCGCGATCGACCACACGCCGATCCAGGTCGTGCACCCGACGTTCCTCTACGAGCTGCTGTGGAACCTCGGCGTCGCGCTGCTGATCGTGTGGGCCGACCGCAAGTTCCGGCTGGGTCACGGGCGGACGTTCGCGCTCTACGTCGCGGGCTACACGGCTGGTCGCACCTGGATCGAGCTGATGCGCACGGACGAGGCGACGCTGATCTTCGGCACGCGCGTCAACGTGTTCGTGTCGGTGCTGGTCTTCATCGGCGCGGTGGTCTACTTCGTCGTCGCCAGGTCGCGCGGCGAGCGTGAGGACCTCGTCCTGTTGCGAGGCACCGACAAGCCCGCCGACGAGGAACCCGTCGCAGAGCCGGAAGACGCTGGCGAAGAAGACGTGAAGGAAGAGAACGACTCCAAGGAGCCCGTCAACTCCACGGAGTCCGTCAAACCGGAGTGATCTGTGCGCGTGCTCGTCGTCGAGGATGACGACCGGGTGGCCAGAGGCCTGCTGACCGCGCTGCGGCACGCCGGCTACGAGGTGCATCGGGTGGCCACGGCCGCCGACGCCCTCAAAGCCGCGCCGGCTGACGTCGTGCTGCTCGACCTCGGCCTGCCCGACGGCGACGGCCTGGACGTGCTGCGCGAGCTGCGGCACCGTCCAGGCACGGCGGTGATCACGGTGACCGCCCGTGGTGAGGAGCGCGAACGCGTGCTCGGGCTGCGGGCGGGTGCGGACGACTACG
>JAVXWK010000732.1:0-9085 GCA_032230575.1 Pseudonocardiales bacterium
GGTGTTCGCCACCATGAACCTCAGCCTCTACACCGCGGTCGACCGGATCGGCCTCGGTCTCGCCGTCACGCTGGAAGTCCTCGGCCCGCTGACGGTCGCCTTGGCCGGTTCACGCACCAAGCTGGACATCCTGTTCGTCGTGATCGCGGCCGCCGGCGTCTACGTGCTGGTGCTGCCCGGTCCGAGCAGCGACTACCTCGGCATCGGCGCCGGACTCCTCGCTGCGGCGTGCTGGGCCGCGTACATCCTGCTCAACCGCCTTGTGGGGCAACGACTACCGGGCCTGCAGGCACCAGCGGCGGCCACGAGCGTGTCGGCGTTGCTGTACGTCCCGGTCGCGGTGTTCCTGATCGCGCAGGGCCAGTTCGACGGCATGGCCGTGCTGTACGCGATCGGCGCGGGCGTGTTCTGCAGTGTCGTGCCCTACGTCGCCGACCTGATCGCGCTGCGCAGGGTGCCGCCGCGGTTCTTCGGGCTGGTGTGCAGCGTCCACCCGGTGCTGGCCGCGCTGGCGGGACTGCTCCTGCTGGGGGAGCGGCTCGAACTCCACCATTGGGCTGGAATCTTGCTCGTGGTCACCGCCAATGCACTCGCAGTGACTTGCACCAAGTGGTCTGGATCACCTACCGTTCAGTCCGAAATGTGAATCCCCTTCACTTAGTGGGGTGTCCATGCGGACTGCAGTCATGACGGTCGTTGCCGCCCTAGCCGGAGCTGCGCTGGTCAGCGGCCCGTTCGCGTGGGCTGAACCCGAGCCCTACCTCGTCGGCAGAGGGATCTCCGACGTCACCGGCCCGGCCGCCGAGAACGGCATGATGGGCTACTCCAAGTTCGACCAGAAGACGACGGGCATCGCCCAGCGGCTGCGGTCGCGGGCCTACGTCGTGGTCGACCGCGCCAACGGCAAGCGCGTCGCGTACGTCAACGCCGACCTCGCGATGATCTTCCGCGCGGTCCAGGAGGGCGTGCTCACCAAGCTGCAGGCCAAGTACGGCAACACGTACACGCGCGAGAACCTGCTGCTGTCCGCCACGCACACGCACAGCGGCCCCGGCGGCCAGTCGCACAACCTCGCCTACAACCTGTCGATCCTCGGCATGCAACCGCAGGCTCTGGCGGCGGTCGTCGACGGCATCGCCGAGTCGGTCGTCGAGGCGCACGAGGACCTCAAGCCCGGCTCGATCAGCCTCGGCATCGGCGAGCTGACGAACGCCTCGGTGAACCGGTCGCGCGTCGCGTTCGACCGCAACCCCGACAAGGCCGCGTTCCCGCAGGGCATCGACCCGCAGATGACCGTGCTGAAGTTCAGGCAGTCCGGCAACGACGTGGGCGCGATCAGCTGGTTCGCCACGCACAACACGTCGGTCACCAACGCCAACACGCTGATCAGCCCGGACAACAAGGGTTACGCGGCGTACCAGTGGGAGCACGACGACAAGGGTGTGCGGTACCTGGACAACACCGCGGGCTTCGTGGCGGCGTTCCCGAACACCAACGCCGGTGACATGTCGCCGAACCTCAACCTGAAGCCCGGTTCCGGCCCCACCGAGAACGAGTGGGAGAACACCCGGATCATCGGCGAACGCCAGAACCGCAAGGCGCAGGAGATCTACAACAGCGCCACGGCGGCGGTCTCCGGTGGCGTCGACTACCGCCAGACGTTCGTGGACATGTCGGCCGTGCAGGTCGACGGCAAGTTCACCTCGGACGGCAAGCCGGGCACGACGTGCTCGGGAGTCGTCGGCGCGTCGACGATCGCGGGCAGCGTCGAGGACGGCCCGGCGATCCCCGGCTTCTCCGAGGGCATGCAGTCGCCGTGGAAGAAGCTGTTCGAGCCGTTGCAGATGGAGGTTCCGCAGTGGCTGCGGGACTGCCAGTTCCCCAAGGCCTCTCTGGTGCCAACGGGTCTGATCGGCGCGACGCCGAACATCGTGCCGCTGCAGCTCGTCCGGATCGGACAGTTGCACCTCGTGGCGATGCCTGGTGAGGTCACGATCACCGCGGGTCTGCGCATCCGCAAGGCGGTCGCGTCGGAGCTGGGTGTGCCGCTGCGGAACGTGCTGATCCAGGGCTACTCCAACGACTACAGCCAGTACGTCACGACGCCGGAGGAGTACGACTCGCAGCAGTACGAGGGCGGCTCCACGCTGTTCGGCCGCAACACCACGCCCGCGTACCAGCAGGAGTTCGGCAAGATCGCGGCTTCCATGAAGTCCGGTTCGGCGTTGCCCGCCGGTCCGAACCCCGGCACGCCGCCGTTCACCGAGATCAACCTGCAGACCGGTGTGGTGCTGGACGACAAGCCCGCGGACAAGAAGTACGGCGACGTTCTCTCCTCACCCAAGCCGTCCTACTCGCGCGGTGAGACCGTCACGGCCGTGTTCGTCACCGGGCATCCGAAGAACAACCTGCACCGCAACGGCACCTTCCTGGAGGTGCAGCAGCAGGTGAACGGCCAGTGGGTGCGCGTCGCCGACGACGGTGACTGGTCCACCCGCTACAAGTGGGAACGCGTCGGCGTCGCCTTCTCCAACGCCACGATCACCTGGCAGATCCCGGCTGGGACGCCTGCGGGCAAGTACCGGATCGTGCACCACGGCGACGAGAAGTCCGGCTGGACGGGCAAGATCACCGCCTTCACGGGCGCCACAGCCCCCTTCACGGTCGCCTGACTGGTTCTTGATGAAGGGCGCATTCATCCACGTGAGGTGGATGAATGCGCCCTTCATCGTTATTCCCGGGTGGGGCGAGGGGAGGGTTACGTTGTGCGCGATTTAATCGCGCGCTAGGTTTTGTGGCATCCGAACTGAAGGAGCTGCCATGAAGCGCCCAGTGCTCGAGCCCGCCGCCGCTGAGTTCGCCGCCGCCACCGCACAGCCGCCGTTCCTGTTCGAGATCGCGCCGGAAGAGGGCCGCAAGGCCGTCGACGAGGTGCAGTCGGGCTCGGTCGAGAAGCCCGAGGTCGACGAACAATGGGTCTCGCTCGACGGTTTCAACGTCCGCGTGGTCAAGCCTCTTGGCGCTGCCGGTGAGCTCCCCGTCATCCTCTACATCCACGGCGCGGGCTGGGTGTTCGGCAACGCCCACACCCACGACCGCCTGGTCCGCGAATTGGCGGTCGGTGCCGGTGCCGCGGTCGTCTTCCCGGACTACTCGCTCTCACCAGAGGCCCGCTACCCGGTCGCCATCAACCAGAACTACGCCACCGCGCAGTGGATCCTCAGCAACGGCAAGGAGTACGGCCTGGACCCCAGTCGTGTTGCGGTCGCCGGTGACTCGGTCGGCGGCAACATGGCAGCGGCGTTGACGTTGCAGGCCAAGGAACGCGGCGATGTCCTGCTGAAGGCCCAGGTGCTCTTCTACCCGGTGACGGACGCTTCCTTCGACACCGACTCGTACCTGCAGTTCGCCGAGGGCTACTTCCTGCGCCGCGACGGCATGCAGTGGTTCTGGGACCAGTACACGACGAACCCGCTGGAGCGCGCCGAGATCACCGCTTCTCCGTTGCGCGCGACGAAGGAACAGCTGGAAGGCTTGCCGCAGGCGCTGGTCATCACCGCCGAGGCCGATGTGCTGCGCGACGAGGGCGAGGCCTACGCGGACAAGCTGCGCGAGGCCGGTGTGCCCGTCACCGCAGTCCGGTACGCGGGCGCGATCCACGACTTCGTGATGCTGAACGCGTTGCGCGGCACACACGCCGCCGAAGCCGCGATCAGCCAGGCCACGGCATTCCTCCGCAAGGCCCTGAGCTAAGCGCGTCAGAGATCCGGGAGCTGATCCCCAGCTCCCGGATAACGGCCGTGCTCCAACCGGAAGATGTACGCGCGCAGATCGGTTTCCAGATCGCCTGCCAGATAGGCCAGGAAGTCGCGCCCGCCCTCCGCGGCCTCGAGCCGGTAGGAGTCACCGCCCGCGGTCCACTCGTCGATCAGGGTTGTGATGTGCTCCTCGATCTCGCCCCGCTGCTTCCACCACGCACGGACGGCCTCCGGTGTCCACCGCGAGTCGCCGTCATCGGCGTAGCCGCCCCACGGGTCCTCTCCGGCAGCGTTGAGCACGCAAACGACCTCAGCTTGCGTCTTGGGCTGACGGTAAACGAACTCGTTCTGGTACTGGCCGCCGTAAAGGACGTGGCGAGGTGCTTCCAGCCGACCGGTCCAGCAGGTGTCGGTCTCGCCGGTGTAGAACGGTCCCGGCACGTTCAGCCAGTGCTTCTGCGTCCATTTCTGATCATTGCCGGACAGCGTCATGATCAGAGAGTCTTCAACCTCCAGCGCGGTGGAGGTCAAGGGTTGATCCGCACCGTCTCCTCGACCTGGAACGGCGTGCCCTGCTGACACGTCGTCATCGCGCCGGGATCGGGCTTGCCACTGACCTCGATCTCGGCACCGGCCACCGCGATCGCGGTGTCGGCGCCGAGCAGCAGGTACTGCGTGGTCCCGGTGTTCAGCACCAGGCACCCGGATTCAACGCCGGCCGACACCGTGCCGCGCACCGTCATCACACCCGGCGCCCGTGTCGGCGTCGTGGTGAGCGGCGCGGACGACGGAGGCAGCGGCGCCGGGATGCTCGGCGTGGACGTGTCGGACGTCGGTGAGCTCGACGCAGGAGCCTGGGGCGGCGGCGTCTGACCGCAGGAAGCCAGCACCAGGCAGAACAGCACGGCCGCTAACCCGCGCATCTCGCGTCACCTCCGATGGACCACCGCGACCGGGCACGGCGCGTGGTGGAGCACAGCGTGGCTGACCGAACCCAGAATTGCACGCTTCACCGCGCCACGGCCGTGACTGCCGACCACGATGAGAGCAGCGCCGTCGGCCGCCTGGAGCAACGCGCGGGCGGGCGCGTCGAAAGCGACCTCCTGAGCCACGTGCACCGACGGGTTGCGGGCGGCGAAAGGGGCCAGCTGTTCGTCGAGCAGCTTGGAGAGGTCGCCGCGGACGTGGTCGAAGTCCTGCTCGGGCAGCTCGGCCCAGCCGACGTCGTTCCACGCGTACACGGCGAGGAGTTCGCGGCCGTGTCGTGAGGCGAACGCGAAGGCGAACTCGATGGCGTCGGTGGAAGTCTCGGAACCGTCGATGCCCACGACGACACGGCCGTCCAGCGGGCCGGATCGCGTCACGACGATGGGACGACCACCGATCGACACGAGCCCGGAGGCGGTGGAACCGAGGAACATCTCGGCGATGCCGGTGCGGCCGGACGAACCCAGCACGAGCAGCTCGCCGTCTTCCTCCGCGAGGACGTCGACCGGGCGACCGAGGCGGACGGCGGTCGACACCTGGAGGTCTGGCCAGCCCTGCCTGAGCTCCGCGGACAGCTCGGCGAGGTGGTCCTCCGCGGCCCGCGACATCGTCTCCTCGGTCACGAACTCCGGGATCGGCGCGGACATCGGCGTGAAGACGGGCTCGGGCAGGGGAGCGCGGACGGCGTGCACGACCTGCAACGAGGCACCGCATCGGGAAGCTTCCTCGGCACCCCACAGAACGGCTCGCCGCGCGAGGTCGGAGCCGTCGAAACCCACCACGACCGTGGACATGAGAAACCACCTCCAGCCAGGGCATACCCAGCTGGAGGTGGTTCTAAAGGTGATCTAGTTGATGACGAACTGCGAACCGGGCTCGATCAGGATGTTCCCGTCCCGCGAGTTGGTGATCGTGACGTTCGTCAGGCGAGCCGAGCCGCGGGCCTGGGCCATCGCGAGGATGCCCGAGCCGTTGTTCGACTTGTCGATCCGGACGTTCGTGATCTGCACGTCCGGCATGCCGCTGCCGCCACCCTTGAACTGGATGCCGTCGTAGGTGGAGTCGTAGATCTCGGTGTCCCGGATGACCACCCCGGGGATCGCGAGGTTCTGCGAGAACAGCGTGATGGCGCCGAACTCCTGCGCCTCGCCCCAGAACGCGCCACCCGTTCGGTACAGGGCGTTGTTGGCGAGCGTCGTCGTCCCGCCGAACGGCAGCGGGTCGTGGTCGGTCGCCAGCATGATGCCGGGGTAGTTCGCCGTGTCGGAGATGATGTTGTTCTCCGCGCGGTTGTTCGAACCTCCGTAGATGGCGATTCCGTTGGCACGCCACGGCAGCGCGATCGTGTTGTTGAGGAACGCGTTGCCACTGCCGACATCGACGTTCTGGTCCTTCACGTACTTCGACGCCCACACCGCCAGCGCGTCGTCGCCCGTGGTGCGGAACGACGAGTTGAACACCGTGGAGTTGCGCGTGCCGTTGGTGAAGTTGATGCCGTCGGCGTAGGTGTCGCGGATCCGCATGCCGCTGAACTGCAGGCCGTCGCCGGGGTTCCAGCGGTCCGGCAGGTTGGTGTAGTCACGGCCGACCCAGACACCGACGTTGGCGTGCTCGATCCACACGTTGGTGATCTTCGTGTTCTTGCCGAACCGGCCGTTCAGGCCGACGCCGCCCTCGGCGTTCCCGTCACCGCCGCGGATCCGGCCGGAACCGAAGATCGCGATGTCGGAGATCTGCGTGTTGTCGTCGATGTCGAACCCGAAGTTGCCCTCGTGCGGGTGGTTGATCGTGCCCGCGTCCTGCGGCTGGGTCAGCGAGAACAGCTGCGAGTGCCACATGCCGGCGCCGCGGATCGAGACGTTGCGGATGCCGACCTGGTTGTACTGACCGCTGTTGAACACGGTCAGGATCTTCTTCTCCTGGCGGAACTTGCCTTCCGGGATCCAGACGCACGGGATTTCGCCGTTCTGGTCGGCGGTCACCGCCCGCTGGATGGCGTCCGCGTCGTCCGTCTGGTCGTTGGCCACAGCCCCGTACTGCGTGATCGACACGCAGTCGGCGGGCTTCTGCGCGGCCGGGGCGACCTGCTCCAGGTCGATCAGGTCGATGACGTAGAACTGCGCGTTGTCACCGGAGTCGCGCTGCAGCTTGAACTTCGTGCCCGCCGGGTAGCTGTTCGCGAGCAACGTCGAGGACTCGTCGAACAGGCGTCGCGCGTCTCCGCCCGGCCGGTTCGTGAGGCCCTCGGGGTCGTCGGTGCTGCCGTACAGCCAGCTGTGCCGCGACGACAGGTTCAGCTTCTGCACGAACTGGTCGTTGGCGTACAGGCTGATCGTGGCTTCCTGGCCGCCACCCGCGGCAGCGTCCGGGATCGAGTTGCGGACCACGATCGAGTTCGTGCTGACCGTCGAGGTGATCTCCACGAACTGACCCTGCGCGTCCAGTCGCACCGACTTGCGGCCGCTCGACTCGCTGCCGAAGTTGGTGTGCCCGAACGTGCGCTTCGCGTCCGCCTCCAGCAGCTGGCCCTGGTAGCGGCCGCTTTCGGCCTCGTAGCTCGTGAACGGCACCGAGGCGCCGCGTCCGACCACGATGGACTGGGTCGCGGTGTTGTTGTTCTCGTTGGTCTCCGCGACCTGACCGTTGGCGTCGGCGGTCGCGGTGGCCGTGGCGCCGCCGTTCGTGGCGGTCCAGGTGCCGACGTTGACCGTGACGGTCTGACCGGCGTTGATGGCAGAAGTGTTGGCGTTCAACGTGCTGCCACCGACGGCCACCCGAGTCACCGAGGCGCCGGCCGCTGACGTGCCGCGGTTGTTCACGGACACCGCGAAGGTCACCTGCTGACCGGCCGCCGGGGACGACGGGTTCGGTGTGATGCCGGTGATCTGCAGGTCCGGTCCGGGCGCCTGGCCGACGACCAGGGGAGAGCCGGAGGTGAAGGTGTTGTTGCCCTCGTTGGTCTCCGGAACCTGGTTGGCCGGGTCCACCGCGGCCGCGGCCACGTAGGACCCGGCGCCCCGCCGTCCGGCGTCGACGCTGACGCTGGTGGTGGCTCCAGGTGCGAGCCCGCCGACCTGGGCGGTGCCCGCGACGGTCCCGCCGAGCGTGACGTTCAGCGTGGTTGCGCCGGACGCCACCGTGCCGCCGTTGCGCACGGTCGCGGTCAGCCTGATCGCGTCGGCCTCGCTCGGGCTGGCCGGCGTCCACGTCAGGTTCGTGACGGTCAGGTCAGGAGCCGGTGCGGCCGCCCCGAACACCTGGAGCTCGGCGACCTGGCCGCCGGGCGCGCCGGTGTTGGAGTAGAAGTGCAGCCTGACGTCCGCCACCCGGCCGCTCACCGGGATCGTGACGCTGTTGCCGCTCGCCGGGTCGAACCGGTAGTCGGCGCGGGCTTTGAGAGTCGCGAACGCCGTGGCGCTCGACTCGCGGCCCAGCACCTCGAAGTTCTGCGTGCGCGCACCCCAGACGGAGTCCGGGTTGAGCTTCACGACGACCGAGGTGACGTCCGCGTTCGAGCCCAGCTTCGCGGTCAGGTGACCGGGGAAGCCGTTGGACTCCCAGTAGGTGCCGGTGTTGCCGTCGACGGCGTTCGCGGCCACGAAGTCGTGCACGTGACCGGACTCCTCGACCGGCTTGCCCTGCGCCAGGTTGTCACCGGGCGGCGGATCGACCGGACCCGACTCGCCGTGCACCTCGAACTCGCTGAGCTGACCCGCGGGCCAGGCGCTGTTCGCGGTGATCGTCACCCGGACGTACCGGACGCTCGTCGCCGCGAAGTCCAGCGTTACCGTGTTGCTCGAGGCGGGCGAGAACACCCTGCCGCTGGAAGCGGAGATGTCGCTGAACTGCGAGCCGTTCGAACTCCCTTGCACGGCAAGAGTCTGCGTGCGCTGCTCCCAGTTCGAGGGCAGCCGCAGCACGACCTTGCTGACGTCCTTCGCGGCACCCAGGTCGGCCTGGATCCACTGCGGGAACACGTTGTTCGCGCTCTCCCAGTAGGTGCCCTGGTTGCCGTCGCCGGCGTTTCCGGCGCCGTACGGGCCGTTGGTGCTGGACGCGGTCAGGTTGGCCGACAGCCTGACGACTGCCGCTCCTGCCGATGGTGTCAGTCCGAAGAGTGTCAGTGCGGTGACGAGTGCAGCGCTCACCGCACGCTTCAAGAGCGTGTTTTTCATTGAATTGTCCTTCACGGCAGGGGAAATCAGGTGATGTTGATCGTGAAAGTGGTGGTCGTGTTCTTGATGTCCTGGAAGTTGTTGCTGAACCGGATGCCGTTGATCGTCACGGCACCGACCGCGGGACCCTGGCCGGGTTCCGGCATCTCGTTGGCCCACAAGCCG
>JAVXWK010000740.1:0-9392 GCA_032230575.1 Pseudonocardiales bacterium
GCCCGGCTCGCCGAACTGCACGCGCAACGTGAACGCGATCGGCAGCCGGTCGCGCAGCTCCTCGGTCAGGTGGTGCGGGGTCCACGACTCCGAGTCGGAAGCATCGACGACGCCCGCCTCCGGGACCCACGAGTAGCGCACCGGACGCACGACACCGGAAGCGTCACGCCACAGGAACGCGTGGATGGCCCAGTACTGCGTCGTGGCGTACGAAACGGGAATCGCGATGGTCTTGGCCGCCACCAGAGCGGGGCCGACGGTCGGGTGCGCACCGACGAACGACTTGATGTGCGGCACGGACGGGTCCTGGGCATCAGTGTCCGCCTTGGCGGCCTTGATGAACTCCACGAACTCCTCGGGCGTGGCCGCGACGAACCGCTCCACGCTCACCATCACCAGGTCGGTGTTGGTGCCGTCGGCGAGGTGGAACTTCGTCGCGAACCCGCGCACCGCACGGTCGTTGTCGGCGGCGTGCGGGTTCGCGTCGGTGTGCGAGAAGCGGACGGTGGCACGCACCGGTTCGCCCTGCAGGTGCGGGGCCGTGGTGAACGGCGCCGCGGCACCGTTCGGCGTGAAGACGGCTTCGTAGACGAAGCCTCGAGCGTGGGCGCGGCGGAAGCCGTGGTGGGTGCCCTTCAGACCTTCGATCGAGTCCACAATGGTCGATGAGATCTGGGATTTCGCCAGTTCGGAGGACATACGCCGACGCTATCGACGCAGGTCAGACCCTGCCAGAAATGCGTTCCAATTGGGCACGATTCCCGGCCTTCCCGGTCATGGTGCCGGTCGGAACCCTGCCTTCTCGGCATCGGCCTCTGTCCGGAACCACACATCGGCGCGAGTTTCCCCGAAGTTCGCCGAACCTTCCGAGTAGTAGCGGCGGCCGGTCAGCGTCGCCTTCACCGAGAAGTCCGCGGCGGGCGCGTGACCGTCCGACTTGGGCAGCACCGAACCGGGACCGAACGGGGACCGCGGGTTGAAGCCCTCAGGTTGCTGGAACCGGGATGATCCCGGGCCGGCGGCGCCGTTGGGACGACCGCCCGTGGACGGCGAAAATCCGACCGGGCGCGGGCGGGACGCGGCGGGCACGGGTGGGGCCGCCGGGGCTTCCTGCTTCGGCTGCTCGAAGGCGGCGAACGCGGAGAAGCTCTGCTGGCGCTGCTGCGTGGTGCGCCGGGCCTCGCGGATCGGCAGGCCGGCCTCGGTGGTGCGCTGCGGCAGGTCGACGTCGAACGGCTCGGGTTCCGGCTCCGGCTCCGGCGGCGCGGCGAGCAACGGCTCGTCGCTCGGCACGAACGTCGGCACGAACGGCTGCTCGTCGTTCGTCGGTTCGGGGAGCTGCCGGGTCTGCCCGAGCGCCGGGAGCGGCTCGTCGGCGTCCAGCAGCGGCTCGAAGAGCGAGCGCGGGCGGTCGGCGACGGGCTCCGGCTTCGCGGGAACCTCCGGCACCTCCACGAGGTGGTCGAAGGCGGCCGCGACGGCACGAGGCTGGCGACCGGTGGTCTCCATCTCGGTCTCCGGCGGGGCACCGAACGCCGAGAACGGCGCGGGGGCCGGAGCACCGGGCTCGCTGAAGGGCGCGACGTACCCGACCGGCTGGCGGTACTCCGCGGGTTCCTCGTGCTCTTCGGGCTCGGCGTAGGCGACGGGCTCGGGCTCGAAGACCTCCGGCTCGTACGCCTCGGGCTCGAAGACCTCGGGCTCGAGTGGTTCACGCCGGGCGTGCGCGGGCTCGGACTCGAACTCCGGCTCGGTGAAGCCGTGCTCCTCGGCCAGCGTCGTCTCGAACACGCCGTTGCGGACGTGCGGCGCGTCCAGGTCGGCAGGTTCGATCGGCTGGATCGCCTCGACCATGGTCTGCTCGGCGGGTGACTCCGGCTCGACGAACCCGTCCAGCTGGCCGGAGATCTCGTCGCGCAGGCCGGGGTACTCGCCGGTGAGGTCGTTGGCGGGCCAGGAGCTCTGCTCGACCGCGATGAACGACGTCTGCTCGGACCGCGTGAGCTGCTCGGGCTCGGCGAAGTCCTGGTGAGCGGGCTCGTCCTCCTGCTCGGCGGCCTCGTCGAGGAACGCCTCCTGCTCCTGCTGGGCCCACACCTCGCGCGGCTGGTAGATGAAGTCGTCGAGGTGCTCGTCGACCTCCGCGGGCGCGGTCGGCTCCTGAGCGGGAGGCGCGACCTCGGCGGTCGGCTCGGCCACGGTGGGCATGAACCCGGTCTGCTCGGCCGGGAGCTCCGGCTCGTCGTCGAAGTCGGCGGCTTCGAGCCCGGAACGCGGCAGGACCGTCGTCATCTCGGCCGGCGTCTCCTCCGGCACGTCCTCCGGCGACAGGCGCTCGAACAGGGACCGCGGGCGGTCCTCGTCGGCTTCGGCCATCGCGCGCTGCTCGGCCAGCTGCTCCTCGAACCGGCGCTGCGCCTCGTCGGGCTCCATGTACTGGCGGACCGGCGTGACCGGCTCCTGCACCACGACGGGCTCTTCGACGACCGGCTCGTACGGCTCGGGCTCGGGCTGGGGCTCCGGCTCCTCAGCCACGACGGGCGGCGCGACGGGCTCACCGAAGTAGGCAGGCGGCTCCACGTACGGCGCGGGAAAAGGTGCGGGTGCCGGAGCGGGGAAGGGTGCGGGCGTCGGCGGGTTCAGCACCTCGTCGCTCAACGACCGCGGCGGGGCGTCGTCCCACTCGTCGACCTCGAAGTCGTCGTCGCGGCTCACCGACGCGATGGGCGGGGCGGACCGGCGTGCGTCGAGAAGTTGATCTTCGAGGTCGGCGACCTGCCTGCGTGCGGGTCGGACCATCACCAGCCACGTGAGCGCTGCTCCCGCGACGAACGACAGCAGACTCCACAGCCAGACCTGCCCGAAGACATTCACGGGTAAGCCCCTTCTACGACCACACTCGGTCCCTACTCACTCGGAAGGGTGAGCATGGCCAAACTACAGTGCCTTTGATGATGCTCCGTCACTACGCCGTTCGGCGCAAATATCCGGAGGAAACGCCAGCGTAGAGTGGCATTTTGTGCCGCAGCTGACGACTTCTTCCCTCACTTCGCCAGAAGTTCACACCCAGGGGCGAGGCCTCACCTACGGCGTAGTCGCCTACGTCCTTTGGGGCCTGTTCCCGGCGTACTGGCCACTCCTCGTGCCCGCCCAGCCGGTCGAGGTGCTCGCACACCGGATCGTCTGGTCGTTCGTGACGCTCGCCATCGCCGTCGTGGTCCTCCGGCGGTGGCGTCCTTTCCTTGAGTTATCAGGAAAAGGCTGGCTCATCGTTACCGCAGCAGCCGTGTTGATCACGGTGAACTGGGGCACGTACATCTACGCCGTCAACAGCAAGCACGTCGTCGAGGCGGCACTCGGGTACTTCATCACGCCGTTGGTGAGCGTGGCACTCGGTCTGATCTTCCTCAAGGAACGATTGCGTCTCGTTCAGGCGGTCGCGTTCGCCGTCGTCGTCGTGGCTGTGATCGTGCTCACCGTCGACTACGGACGACTGCCGGTGATCTCGCTCATCCTGGCCGTCTCGTTCGGCATCTACGGGCTGCTGAAGAAGAAAGTCCCGCTGGACGCCATCTCCAGCCTCACCGCGGAGAGTGCCGTACTCGCGCCGATCGCAGGCATCTACCTGCTCACGCTCGGCAGCGCGAACACCTTCACCACCGAAGGCACCGGCCACACACTGATGATCCTCAGCACCGGCATCGTCACCGTGGTCCCGCTGCTGCTGTTCGGCGCGGGCGCGCGACTGATCCCGCTGACCACCATGGGAATGCTGCAGTACCTGGCTCCGGTGCTGCAGTTCGCGTGGGGCGTGTTCATCGTGAACGAACCGATGCCGCCCAGCAGGTGGATCGGGTTCGCCCTGGTCTGGCTGGCCCTGGCGATCTTCACCTTCGACGCGGCGCGGAACCGCACGCGGGGACCTTTCGTACTGTCAGACAGTACGAAAGGTCCCCGCGTGCGGTCAGAAAGCAGCTAGTTGGAGCGGGCCACCACGTAGGTGGCGAGCTCCTCGAGGGCGTCGCGGGCGGCGCACGGGGGGAGCTTGCCGAGTTCTGTGCGGGCCCGGTCCGCGTAGTCGTCGAGGATCTCGCGCGCCTTGTCCATGCCGGAGGACCTGCGGAGCAACGAGAGAGCCTCGTCCACCAGGGCGTCGTCGGTGATCGGCCCGGCCAGCAGCTCGGCGAGCCTCGTCTCGGACGGGTCCGCGAGCGCGTAGAGCATCGGCAACGTCTTCACGCCCTCGCGCAGGTCGGTGCCCGGCGTCTTGCCGGACTCGGCCGACGGCGAGGCGATGTCGATGACGTCGTCGGAGATCTGGAACGCCGCACCGATCACCTCGGCGTACCGGCGCAGCGCGTCGGTCTGCTCCTCGGTGGCGTCGGAGAACATGCCGCCGAAGCGCGCCGCGGTGGCGATCAGCACGCCCGTCTTCTCCTCGATCACCTTGAGGTAGTGGGAGATCGGGTCCTCGCCGGGCTGCGGGCCGACGGTCTCGCGCATCTGACCGGTCACCAGGACCGAGAAGGTCTCCGCGATGATCCGCGCCGCGTCCGTCCCCAGGTCGGCCGTCAGACGGGAGGCGTGGGCGAAGAGGAAGTCACCGGTCAGGATCGCGATGCTGTTGTCCCACTTGGCGTTCGCGGAGACCGCGCCGCGCCGCATGGTCGCCTCGTCCATGACGTCGTCGTGGTAGAGCGTGGCGAGGTGTGTGAGCTCGACCACAGTGGCCGCCTTGATGACCTTCTCACGGTCCCAGTCGGCGCCGAACTGGGAGGCGAGCAGTGTGAAGAGCGGGCGGATCCGCTTTCCGCCCGCCTCCACAAGGTGAAGCGAGGTTTCCGTCACCGGGTGGAACTCGCTCCGCACGACGTCGTGCAGGGTGCTCTCCACCTCGGCCAGGCCGTCCTGGACTACCTGAGTGAGCACGGGGTCCACCAACGCGAACCCCGGTCCCTCATGCTCGCTACTGGTCACACCAGCAGACTACGTACACCTAGCTGAGGAAGGTGCCGGTACCCGCCCAATCGAGCACGAACGTGGGCCACAACCCCAGCACCAGGGTCACGACGGCACCCAACGTGATCGCGACCGTGGTGAACGCGCCTGGCACGCTGACGGTCGGGCCGTCCGGAGCCGGGTCGCTGAAGTACATCAGCACGATCACCCGCAGGTAGAAGAACGCCGCGACGGCCGAGGCCACCAGGGCGATCACCACGAGCGGGGTCAGGCCGGACTCGATCGCCGCGCTGAACACGACGAACTTGCCGATGAAGCCGGACGTCAGCGGAATTCCGGCCAGCGCCAGCAACAGGAACGTGAAGACAGCCGCCACGATCGGCGACCGCTTCGCGAGACCCGCCCACTGCGACAGGTGCGTCGCCTCGCCGTCGGAGTTGCGGACCAGCGACACGATGCCGAACGCGGCGATCGTGGTGAAGCCGTACGCCAGCAGGTAGAACATGGTCGCGCTCACACCGGGCGTCTTGCCCTCCGGCGTCAGCGCGATGGTGCCGATCAGCAGGAAGCCCGCGTGCGCCACCGACGAGTACGCGATCATGCGCTTCACGTCGGTCTGCGTGAGACCCAGCACCGCGCCGATCACCATCGACACGACCGCCACGCCCCACAGGACGCCGCGCCACTCCCACTGCGTGTTCTGGAACGCCACCGTGAGCACGCGCAGGATGCCGCCGAACGCGGCCACCTTGGTGCACGCGGCCATGAACGCCGTCACCGGCGTCGGCGCGCCCTGGTACACGTCCGGGGTCCAGGCGTGGAACGGGCCGACCGCCGCCTTGAACAGCAGACCCACCACCAGCAGGCCGAAGCCCGCGAACAGCAGCGTGTCGGAACGGTCGGTGCCGGCGGCCGCGGACGCGATCGCCGAGAGCTTCACCGAACCCGCGTAGCCGTACAGCAGAGCCACGCCGTACAGGAAGAACGCGGAGGCGAAAGCGCCGAGCAGGAAGTACTTCACGGCCGCTTCCTGCGAGAGCAGGCGACGGCGGCGAGCCAGGCCGCACAACAGGTACAGCGGCAGCGACAGGACTTCCAGCGCGATGAACATGGTCAGCAGGTCGTTCGCCGCGACGAACGTCATCATGCCGCCGAGCGCGAACAGCGTGAGCGGGAAGACCTCGGTCTGCATGCCGGTCTTCGTCGCCTGAGCGCGGTCCTGCACGGTGCCGGGACGGATCGCGGCCTGGGCCACGAACGCACCACCGGGCTCCACCGAGCGGTCGGCGATCAGCAGGATCGACCCGAACGCCAGCACCAGCAACGTGCCCCACAGGAACAACGACGGCGTGTCGACCGCGATCGCGCCCGCCAGCGTTGCCACGCCCTGCTCAGGACGCTCGGAGGTCGCGTAGAAGATCAACGCTCCGGTCGCCGCGACCAGCGTGACGAGCGACAGCACGAGCTGCACCGCCCACCGCTGGTGCTTGGGCAGCAACGCTTCCAGCAACACGCTGACGCAGGCCGCGCCGAGCACGATCAGCACCGGCGCGATCGCACCGTAGAGGATCTCCGGCGCCTCGAACTGCTGCGCCTGAGCGACGAGAAGGTTCACGTCACTTGCCTTCCTGCACGGTGACCGGGTCGGTCACGCCGACCTCGGTCAGCGTCGCCCCGACAGTCGGGGTGATGACGTCGAGCACCGGCTGCGGGTAGAACCCGAGTGCCAGCACGATGACAACGAGCGGTGCGAGCACCGCGATCTCGCGCTTGTTCAGGTCGCCGATCGTGGTCTTCTTCTCCGGGTCACCCACGGCGCCCGGACCTGCGGCGGCACCCACGAGAGCGTCACCACGCAGCGGGCCGGTCATCATCCGCTGGTAGAGCCACAGCACGTAGAGCGCCGCGAGCACCATGCCGACCGTCGCGATGATCGTGTAGACCGGACGGGTCGGGAACGAGCCGATCAGCACCAGGAACTCGGAGACGAACGAGTTCGTGCCCGGCAGCGACAGCGTGGTCAGACCGGACAGCAGCAGCATGCCGGCGAGCACCGGTGCCACCTTCGACATGCCGCCGTAGTCGGAGATCAGCGACGAACCACCGCGCGCGATCACCATGCCGATCACCAGGATCAGCATGCCGGTCGAGATCGAGTGGTTGAGCATGTACGACACCGAGCCCACGCCTGCCTGCGACGTGAACGAGAAGATGCCGAGCGCGATGAAGCCGAAGTGGGCGATCGAGACGTAGGCCAGGAACCGCTTCATGTCCCGCTGGCCCGTGGCGAGCAGCGATCCATAAAGGACACCGGCCACCGCGAGCACGAGCACGAGCGGCGCCAGGTTCTTCGACGCCGTCGGGAACATCGGCAGCAGGTAGCGCAGCATGCCGAACGTGCCGACCTTGTCCAGGATGCCGACGACGATCACCGTGACGCCGATGGGCGCCTCGGCGGCCGCGTCCGGCAGCCAGGTGTGGAACGGCACGAGCGGCGCCTTGATCGCGAACGCCAGGAAGAAGCCGAGGAACAGCCAGGTCTGCGTCGTCGAGTCGGCGTCGCTGACCACCTTCACCAGCGTGGCCCAGTCGAACGTGCCCTTGCCCAGCTCGTCCGACGCCATCGCGTAGGCGCCGATCGCGGAGGCCAGCATGATCAGGCCGCCGAGGAACGAGTACAGGAAGAACTTGACCGCCGCGTACTGCCTGCGCGCGCCGCCGTAGCCGCCGATCAGGAAGTACATCGGGATCAGCATGACCTCGAACAGCACGTAGAACAGGAAGACGTCGGTGGCGGCGAACACCGCGACCGTCACGGCCTCCTGCACCAGGATCAGCGCGAGGTACCCGCCCTGCGAACGACCGGCCGGCAGCTTCTCCGTCCAGCCGGCACCGATCACCAGCGGGATCAGCAGTGCGATCACCGCGATCATCACCAGCGCGATGCCGTCGATGCCGAACGACAGCCGCACGCCGAACGCCGGGATCCAGTCCACGCCCGCGGCGAGCTGGATCCGGTCGCCGTCCGGTTTGTACGCGGTCCACAGCAGCACGGCGAGCACCAGCTCGACGAGCGAGAACGCCAGTGCGACGAGCTTGGCCTTCTTGTCGTCCTTGCGCAGGAACGCCACCACCAGGGCGCCGACCAGCGGCACCACCAGCAGTGCGATCAGAACCCAGGTCACGAGAACCTCACCACCAGGAGCGCCCCGAGCACGAAGATCGAGCCCAGCAGCATGGACAGTGCGTAGGAGCGGACGAACCCGGTCTGCAGCCTGCGCAACCGGCCGGAGCTACCGCCGAGCAGCGCCGCCATGCCGTTGACGGCACCGTCGACGCCCTTCAGGTCGAAGAACACCAGCGCGCGGGTGAGCCAGGTGCCCGGCCGCGCGAAGAGGGCCTCGTTGAGTGCGTTGCCGTACAGGTCCGCACGGGCGGCGCGCACCGGGAACGACACCCGCAGCGGCCGCTCGACCGGCTGCTTGCCGCGAGCGAAGAGCAGGAACGCGAGACCGGCGCCGACCACCGCGAGCACGACGGTCAGGATCCCGACCATGCCGTGCGAGACCACGCCGTGCTCTTCCTTGAGCTCGCCCAGCGAGGGCTCGAGCCACCCGGCCAGACGCCCGCCGGAGGAGAGGAACCAGCCGCCACCGACAGAGCCGACCGCCAGGATGATCATCGGGATGGTCATCGACAGCGGGGACTCGTGCGGGTGGTAGTCGCGGCCGTCCTCGGACTTGAGCTCCTTCCAGCGGGGCTTGCCCAGGAAGACGAGGATCAGCAGGCGCGTCATGTAGAACGCGGTCAGCGCGGCACCGAGCAGTGCGACACCGCCGAAGACGTACGGGCGCCAGCCCTCCCCGGTGAACGCCGCCGCGATGATGGCGTCCTTCGAGAAGTAGCCCGCGAACGGCGGGATGCCGATCAGCGCGAGGTAGCCGAGCGTCCAGGTGACGAAGGTGACCGGCAGGTACTTGGCCAGGCCGCCCATCCGCCGGATGTTGCCCTCGTCGTTCATGCCGTGCATGACCGAGCCGGCACCGAGGAAGAGCCCTGCCTTGAAGAAGCCGTGCGTCAGCAGGTGCATGATGCCGAGCGCGTACCCGATCGGGCCGAGGCCCACCGCGAGGATCATGTAACCGATCTGCGAGACCGTCGAGTACGCCAGGACTTTCTTGAAGTCGTCGTAGGCGCAACCGATGATGCAACCGATCAGCAGCGTGACGCCACCGATGATCATCACGACCAGGCGGCCGTCGGCGCTCAGGTCGTAGATCGGGTTCGAGCGGGCGATCAGGTACACGCCCGCGGTGACCATCGTCGCCGCGTGGATCAGGGCGGAGACCGGGGTCGGGCCCTCCATCGCGTCCGGCAACCACGCCTGCAGTGGGACCTGGCCGGACTTACCGCAGGCACCCAGCAGCAGCAGG
>JAVXWK010000749.1:0-6778 GCA_032230575.1 Pseudonocardiales bacterium
GCCGAACTGCCGCCACGCCAGGTGCGGGCGAGGGTCGAGGCTGAACTGGTCCGCGCGGTCCGGGTCACCGAGGTGACGGACATCGCCTACGACCCAGCCGCCCAACGCCTGACCGCCACCCTGCACCACAGCCCACGCAACCCCGAGCCCACGCGGCACTCACCCACCTCCACCACACAAGACCCAACCGCCACAAACGCCCCGACCGCAGCCCACGATTCAGCCACAGCCCACGATTCGGCCACTGCTCACGACCCGACCGCTGCAGCCCCAGGCCCGACCACCGCCGCTCTCGGATCGACCACGGCCCCGAACCACCCCAGCCGGTGCTTTCTCGAGGCCACCCACCGATCCGTGGCACGGCACGCACTCGACGCCCTCACCACCGCCCTGCGCGCCAACCCGACCACGATCACCGGCACCGTCCGCCGACATCGCGGCACCCTCGTCATCGACCCGATCGCCGTGCACACCGAAACCGGCGTGATCGTGCTGGACCTGACCCCAGACCCGGCACCGCAACCGTTACCACCAGGCGCCACGACGGCCGATCCGCTGAGCGCGGCCGTCGACAGCGCGCTGCTGGTGTTAGCCGATGCGGCGCACCGAGGCCTGGACAACCTCACGGACAGCCTGCTCGCCCGCACGCGCGAGGTCGGCGAGCACCTGCGCCTCACGGGCCTGCGCACGGCGGCTGCCTGCGTCACGGCGTTCGCCGACGGCCCGGCCACGAGCAGTTGGCTCGGCGCGTACCTGCGGTTGCTGGTCACGGCCGATGCCCGCTGACACCGAGGCGGTCGGGTCGATGCGGTGCGACAGCACGTAGTCCGAAGCAGCCTCGGCCGCGCGGCCCAGCTTTTCCAGCACGAACCCGCGGAGGTGAGCAGCCCGAGCCGCACCCCACCCACCCAGTGCCACACCGCGCGCGTAGGCGTCCAGCGCGTCGTCCAGCCGGCCGCACGCCACCAACGCGTCGCCGCGCAGCGCCCACGTCCTGTCGTCGCCGGGACTCAACGAGACCAGCTCGTCGGTGTAGCCGACCGCGCGCTGGCCGAGTCCGATCGCCAGGTGGCTCTGCACGAGGAAGCAGTACAGCGCGTAAGCCTCGTCGGCCCACGCGAGCTGGTCGAGTTCCGAGGAGGGGTCCGGGGCGACCGACGTCAGGCACTCCAGTGCGCGGCCGAGCAGCCGGTGCGTCTCGACGATGTCGCGCCGCACGAAGGGAACCGCCGCGATCGCCCGGTGCAGCCGGGCGCGCTGGAGCATCCCCGAGAACCCCTTGTGCGGCAGCTCCGAGGACGCTTTCAGCGCCAGAGCGGCAGCGGCCTGCAGCGACGTGGAGTCCGCGCCACGGGCGGCGTTGCGGAACACCACGAACAACGCCAGCTCCCGCCGCACCGAAGCCGGAAGCCCCGAGCGGGCGCCGCGCAACGCCATCGACTCCACCACGGAGGCCGGGACGTGGCAGCGCAGCACCGCGAGCTGCTCCATTGCCAGCTCCGGCGAGAGCACGTGGCGGCGGGCGTCGATGACGGACAGCCCGATCGCCGAGGCCGCGCGTTGCGGATATCCCAGGCGCAGCAGCAGATCGCAGGCGACGCGGCGTTCGGCCGTGCGCAGGGAGCCGGAAGCGCGTTCGTGCACCCGCCACCACAGCTCGGAGGCGAGGTCGACGGGGAAGGTCGTCATGTCCGCGCCCACGCCGTCGAGCCGTCCCCAGCTCGCGGCCGTCAGCAACCGCAGCTGGGCGGAGGGTGGCGGTTCGAAGCGCGGCACACCGGCGGAAGCACCGGAAACGAACGCCGCAGCCATCGCGTGAGTGATCCGGGCGTGCAGAGCAGACGCGGCAACAGGAGCGGCAAGGCCCGCGTAGACACCACAGGCGACGGGCACCTGGGCCGTGAGCAGGGCGCGCAGCCGGGCAGCCAGCGCGCGGGGACTCGGGTCGGTGCGGTACCGCGGCAGTGCGGTCATGCGGGCCTCCGAGAAGGGTCAGTTCAGCAGTTCCCAGCCACGTCTGGTCAGGCGGTGGCGGACCGACCGGCCGTTGCGGTGGGTGGACACGAACCCCGCGGTGCGCAGGGCCGTCGCGTGCTGTGACGCGGTGGGCAGGCTGACGCCCACGTGCTTGGCGAGCTCGGTCGTGGTGCGCTCGGAGGTCAACGCCCGCAGCACCAACGTCCGGGTGCGCCCCAGAGCGAGCTCCAGGCTCGCGCCGCTCGGTTGCGGTGTCGCCACCGGGTAGAAGAGCAGCGGCTGCGGCTCGGCGAACATCGACACCGCCGGGCGGGTCAGGCCGTGCAGCACCGGCACGATCAGCATCCCGGTGCCGCGCAACGAGATCTCGGTGTCCCAGCCCAGCTCGACGTGCAGCGCGGGCGAGGTCCACGAGATCGATGGGTGCAGGTTGCCGAGCAGGTCCCCCAGCCCGCGCGACACCGCCTGCGACGACCGCAGCCGCACCTCGGCGTCGAACGCCTGGCGCGTCTCCGGCCAGTTGTTGCCGAGCAGGTCGCGAAAGCCCGCGTTCAAGGCGGAGCGCAGGTCCTGCCGCGAGGTCGGGGTGCCTGCCGCGAACGACCGCAGCCACGGCGACGTCGTGCCCAGCATGCTCGCGATCTGGTCGCGCACCCGAGTGGAGGGCGTGTCGAGCACCTGGCGCACGGCCTCGTCGAAGTCGGGGCGCGCGGAGTTGAAGAAGTCCGGGATGAACCGGCCCGGTCTGACCAGTTCTGCGAGCGGGCGGATCTGCGGCAGCAGCAGGCGGTCCCAGGTCCCGCTGTGCACCGTGAACACCAGCTCGTACATCGGCAGCGGTGCCGACGCGAACCGCGTTCGCGCGAGATCTTCCAACTCGAAGAGAATCGTCAGCCCGCGGCCTTTGGGCGCGGGTTCCGACAACACGATCGGCATTTGGCTCCCCCCGGAGTACAACCACTTCCGAAGGTACGCAGATCTCGTTGTCCGGTGTCAGCGTTGTTCCACTTGACAACGTTCTGTGGACAACCTCAGACGAGCGGGCCCTCCTGCTCGGTGAGCTTCAACAGCAGGTCACGGGGTGCGAGAACGCTGGTCAGGCGTCTCCTGGTCACGCCACAGCAAGTCGGCCAGCGTCACCCCATCGAGTGCACGGGAAATCAGGTCCGCCCGTTGCGGATGAAGGCCGTCGGAATCGGTTTGCTGACGCCAGCGGCCGCGGCGACGTCCATGCGCTGCTGCAGCTCCGGAACGCCGAGCAACGCTGTTACGACAGACGGGTGAGACCACAGGTCGTCCGGCGTGAAGGTGGCCCGGATGTGCGCGCGGGTTCACCGGCCCGGCATGTCCTCGGGTTCGAGCAGGTTTTCCACGATCGCGTCGTAGTGGTCGAACCACTCGCCGATCAGTCCGACGGGCAAGGCCTGCAGCCCGCCCTTCGACACACCCGCTTCTCGCGCCACGGCGTCGAGGCTGACGCTCGGCCCGTGCGCGATCAACGCGCGCGGCCGCCTCGATCACCTCACGGCGAGAGCGGGGCGCATTGCACTGTTCTCCAGGGCACGGATCAACCTATCCGGGCCGTGCCCGCGGACAAGGCCGGTGCGGCCTCGGCGGTCTCCGAGACGGCCTACGAACTGGGCGCGGCGCTCGGCATCGCCGTGCTCGGCACGGTGCTGTCGGCGTGGGCCCGCTCGGGCACGTTCACCGAGGCGATGCAGGGCACGGCGCTGGTCGCGGCCACACTGCTCGCGGTGGCGTCCTTTGTGGCCTACCGGCTCATTCCGAGCGTTCAGATGAGGCAGCAAGCCGTTCGTGCAGACGCTCCCTGACCTGGTCCGGGGTGTAGGCGGCGCGGCGGCGCTGGTTGCGCGCCGCGACCACGCCGCTCGCCGCGACACCCGCGAATGCGGCCAGACCGATCACCTTCCACAGCTTCATGTGCCTAGGCTATCCGGCTATGGCGACAACCCTGGACCGAGCCGTCGAGATGACCCGCACCGGTGACGTGTGGGTGTTCCGCGGCCGCAGCCCCGCGGACCGGGCCATCCAGGCCATGACGAACAGCCCGGTCAACCACGTGGGCATGGCCATCGTGATCGACGACCTGCCGCCGCTGATGTGGCACGCGGAGCTCGGCAAGTCGCTCAAGGACATGTGGAGCGGCACGCACCAGCGCGGCGCTCAGCTGCACGACCTGCGTGACGCGGTGGTGACGTGGCACGACAGGTACGGGCAGCGGGTGTGGCTGCGGCAGCTCGACCACGCCGTGACGCGCGAGATGGAGGACGCGGCGCTCAAGACGGTGGCGCGGCTGGACGGCACGCCGTTCCCGTCGACGGCGAAGCTAGCCTCGCGGTGGCTGCGCGGGCGGGTTCCGTTGCGCACCCCCGGAAAGAAAGATCAGGCGTCGCTGGAGAGCGCGTTCTGCGCGGAGATCGTGGCCGTGACGTACGAGGAGATGGGGCTGCTGCCCAAGCGCAGGCCCAACTGGTACGACCCCGGCAAGTTCTGGAGCGGTGACGACCTGGAACTGCTCGATGGCGCCAAGCTCGGCGAGGAGATCGAGATCGTCGTCATGTGAGGGCCGCACCGACCAGCACCAGCCGCAGCGTGCGTTCGGTGGCGTCGGTGAGCAGTTCCGCCGCCGTGGCGATCGCGGTGTCCAGTTCGACCGGCGCCGCGATGATGCTCGTGTAGGCGTCGATGCCGAAGTCGTGGTTGACGCGGGCGTCCGCGCCGATGGTGCCGGCGAGGGCGATCACCGGCTTGCCGTGTTTCTTGGCCCGCCGCGCCACCTCCGAGGGAACTTTGCCGTACGGGGTCTGGCCGTCGATGGCGCCTTCCGCGGTGATGACGAGATCGGCGAACGGCAGGCGCGCGTCCAGGTCGGAGTGGTCGAGGATCACGTCGAAGCGCGGGACGAGGGTGGCGCCGAGGGCGTGCAGTCCCGCGCCGAGTCCTCCGGACGCACCGCCGCCGGGGATGGTTCTGACCTCACCCAGGAGGTCCGCCCAGTTCTCCAGCGCCCGGCTCAGTTGCTCGACCTGGCTCGGTGTCGCCCCCTTCTGCGGACCGAACACCCTGGCCACGCCGCGTTCCCCGCACAGGACGTTGTGCGGGTTGCACGCCACGGTGATCTCGGCCTTGTCCAGTCTCGGGTCCACTCCGGACAGATCCAGCACACGGGCGCCGGCCAGGGCCGCTCCCCCGCGGCCGATCTCCTCGTCGTGCACGTCCCGGATGCTCGCCCCCAGTGCCTGCAACGCGCCCGCGCCCCCGTCGGACGTGCCGGAGTCGCCGCAACCGACGAGGATCCGGTCGGCGCCGAGGTCGAGCGCGGCGGTGATCAGCTCGCCGACGCCGTACGTGGTGGTGCTCGCCGGGTCGCGGCAGGTTTTCGGGACGAGCGCGAGCCCTGCCGCCGCGGCCATCTCGACGACGGCCGTGCGCGGTCCCGGGCCGCCGAGCAACGCGAAGTGCGACGGCACGGGTGCGCCGATCGGTCCGGTCACGAGCGCCGGGACCAGCGTGCCGCCGGTGGCTTCGGCGAGTGCTCTGGCCGAGCCTTCACCGCCGTCGACGAGCGGCACCTTGTCGACGACGGCGCCGGGAACGACACGGCGGATGCCCGCGGCGATGGCGTCGGCGACCTCGCAGGCGTCGAGTGACTCCTTGAAACCGCTGGGAGCGACCAGGAAACGCATCGGTGACCTCATTTCAGTGGAAGGCCGAGGAGCGGCCAGAGCAGGGTGGCGCTGCCCAGCACGAGCAGGCCGGTGACCGGGGCGAGGACCGCGGACAGCTTGAGCAGGTCCTTCGGCCGGTACGCGTCGGCGAACAGGGCGACGGGTTTCGCGGACGAGGTGAGCGTGTGGCAGAAGCCGGCCGCCGCGGTGGAGGCGAAGGCCAGGGCGGCGGGGTTCATGCCGGCGGTGATCGCCAGCGGGATGACGATCGGGATGAGCACGGACGAGCGGGCTGAGCGGGACTGGATCACGAGGTGGGCGCACAGGCTCACGACGACGACCGTGATCAGCAGACGATCTGTGGTGACCAGTCCGGCCAGCAGGTGGGCGGCGCCGGAGTCGATGAGCGCGGTGCCGAGCATCGTGGTGGCGGCCATGAACAGCAGCAGCGACCACGGGATGTCGGCGAAGGCCCGCTTCATCGTGGTGGTGCCGAGGCGCGGGGCGGTGATCGCGATGGCGCCGACGAGTGCCACGACCTCGGGGCGGACGTGGTGCCACGGCTCGGTGAGCCAGACCGCGGAGACGGTGAGGACGACGACCAGCGCGGTCCACTCCGGCCTCCGGGGAGCTCCGGCCGAGACTGGCCCGAGGTCGGCGGCGCGCAGCGGCGTTGCGCGGTCCTCCCGCGTGGTGAAGAGCCACAGCACGATCTCGGCGGTCACGTGCGCGCTCACCACCGCGAGCGGCACCCCGAGCAGCAGCCACCACCCGAACCCGATCCCCTGCCCGGTAGCGGTCTCCAGCAACGAGCTCGTGATCAGGTGCGCACCCGCGCCGACCAGCGAGGCCACCGCGGTCAGCAGGATCACCGACGGGAACAACACCCCGAAAGCGCGCGAAACGCGGGAATTCACGCGGGAGCGCAACGACTCGTAGACCGGCAGGGACAGCGCCGCGCGGCCCGACGTCGAGGGCACGAAGAACGCGGTGATCAGCAAGGCCAGCGCCGTGAGATGAGCGAGACCTCGCACCGTCCTGGCACGGGACATCAGCCACCCCGCCAACCGGGCGGGCAGTCCGGACGCCGTCACGCCCGCGGCGAGCACGAA
>JAVXWK010000753.1:0-9086 GCA_032230575.1 Pseudonocardiales bacterium
TCTTCGACAGGCGACGTCCACGGGCAGGTGGCGCAGGCGCGGGACGTCGGTCAGATCGTGTTCAACCCGGAGCGCCTCCCGATGACCGCTCTGGCCGGCCTGCCGCCGATCACCACGCGGTTCCTCGGACGGGACGAGGAACTTCACGCGCTGCAAGAGGCGGTCTCGGTTGTCGTCTCGGGCCTCGCCGGCATCGGGAAGACCGAACTCGTGCTTCACGCCGCCCACAACGCCGCACCTCCTGGCGGAGTGCTGTTCATCGACCTGCAGGGCTACGACGACGAGCGACGTGTCACCCCGGCACGAGCCCTGGACGACTTCCTCCGTGCTCTGGGAGTGAGCGGCGAAGACATTCCGCCAGAGGAAGCACAGCGCGCGACGCTGTACCGCTCGTTGCTGTCCGAGGCGCCGCCGATGGTGATCGTGCTCGACAACGCCTCATCAGCGGGCCAGGTCCTGCCACTGCTGCCCGGCAAGTCCCACCACCGGGTGCTGATCACCAGCAGGCACACCCTGTCAGGCCTGGACAACGCACGCCGGGTCGAGATCAACCTCCTGTCCGAGGCCGACGCGACCGAACTCGTCGGAGATGCGGACGTCGCCCGTCTGTGCGGGATGCTGCCGCTGGCGCTGAGAATCATGGCCGCTCTGCGTGCGGATCACCCCGACGTCGACTGGGCCGCCGAACTCCGGGAAGCCCAGGACCGGCTGGAGATCATGGACGACGGCGACAGCCGCGCGGTGCACTCCGCCTTCGCGTTGTCCTACAACTCGCTGGCACCGGACCAGCAAAGGCTCTTCCGCCTGCTGGCCTTGCATCCCGGCGATGAGCTCATGCTCGAAGGCGCCGTCGCGCTGGCCCACCTCTCGGTCACGCAGACCCGGAGGCTCGTCCGGGAGCTGCGGCGAGCACACCTGCTCGACGAGACCGAGCTCGACTGGTACCAGTTCCACGACCTCGTGCGCCTGTACGCGCATCGCTGCCTCGTCGACGAGTCACCCGACGAGCGCGCCGCGGCTCTGCGCCGAGTGCTCGAACATTTCCTAACCAGGACGGAGTCGGCGTGCAGCCACGTCGACTCCTCCCCGTCCGCGCCGCGCTCCGGCGCTTTCGAGAACGCACGGGCGGCCTTGTCCTGGCTGACCCGCCGTCGCTCGACGCTGGTGTCGGCCGTCGCCAGCGCCGCGGAGGCCGGCGAGCACGACATCGTTCGCCGCTTCGCCTGGTCCCTGTACCACTTCTTCGACGCCACACGGCACAGCAACGACTGGATCAGTGTGAACGAGCACGCGATCAAGGCGGCCCAGCACCTCGGCGACAAGGAACGCGAGTGTGTGTTTCGCATCGATCTCGGACACGCGCACAGGCAGTTGAGGCACATCGACATCGCGATGACCTGCTACACCGAGGCACGTGAACTCAGCGTGGAGATCGGTGATCGCCATCAGGAGGGACGGGCTCTGCACAGCATCGCGACCCTCCTGCACGACACCGGCAGTTTCCACGAGTCACTCGCGTACGGCATGGAGGCGCTGACGATTCAACGCGAGGTCCGCGACATGCCCCAGCTGGCGCAGAGTCTCGCCTCTCTCGGGGCGACGTTCTTCCGGCTGCGCCGGTACGAGGACTCGATCGCCTTCCACCGCAGGGCGTTGAAGATCTTCGAAGCGCTGGGCGACCGCTATCGTCGGGCACGCACCAAGTTCGATCTCGGCATGTGTTACGCCACATTGGAACGCTTCGACGAAGCGATCTCCGCCTTCCACGAGTCGATCACCGAGTCGCGCGAGCTGGACGCGAGGGAATTCGAAGGAATCGCGTACCGGAATCTGGGCATCACCTATGAGCGAGCGGGAAGGCTGGACGAGGCCAGAGCCGCGTGGATCGCGGCTCTGGCTTGGTTCGACCAGGTCGACGCGGAGACCGATGCCCGCAGGGTGGCGGACTGGATCAACGACCTCGACGGGTGAGCCGCCGAGCCACCTGTCCTCGGTCAGCGCGGTGTCGCGCCGGACCTCCACCGGCGGCGCAGCCACAGGCTCACGTAGACGAGCGCCACGAGCACCGGCACCTCGATCAGCGGGCCCACCACGCCGGCGAGCGCCTGGCCGGAGGTCACGCCGAACACACCGATCGCGACCGCGATGGCGAGCTCGAAGTTGTTGCCCGCGGCGGTGAACGCCAGCGTCGTGGTGCGCTCGTAGGACAGCCCGGACGCCTTGCCGAGCGCGTAGGAGCCGGCCCACATGATCGCGAAGTAGACCAGCAGCGGCAGGGCGATGCGGGCCACGTCGAGCGGCCGGCCGGTGATGGTCTCGCCCTGCAGTGCGAACAGGACGACGATCGTGAACAGCAACCCGTACAGGGCGATCGGGCCGACGCGGGGCAGGAACGTCGCCTCGTACCAGTCGCGGCCGCGGGACCGCTCCCCCACCTCGCGGCTCAGGTAGCCGGCCAGCAGCGGGATGCCGAGGAAGATGAACACGGACCTGGCGATCTCCCAGGCGGAGAACTCGACCGCGGCGGTGTCGAGGCCGAGCCGGCCGGGCAGCAGGTCGAGGTAGAACCAGCCGAGCACACCGAACATGACGACCTGGAAGACGGAGTTGAGCGCGACCAGCACGGCCGCGGCCTCCCGGTCGCCGCACGCGAGGTCGTTCCAGATGATGACCATGGCGATGCAGCGGGCGAGGCCGACGATGATCAGGCCGGTGCGGTACTCCGGCAGGTCCGCGAGGAAGATCCAGGCCAGGGCGAACATCAGCGCCGGGCCCAGCACCCAGTTCAGCACCAACGACAACAGCATCGTGCGGCGGTCGCGGGTGACGGCGCCGAGCCTGTCGTAGCGGACCTTCGCGAGCACCGGGTACATCATCAGCAACAACCCGAGCGCGATGGGCAGCGACACCTCGCCGATCTTCACCGCGTCCAGCACGCCCTGCAGGCCTGGCACGAACCGGCCCAGCAGCAGGCCGGCGAGCATGGCGACGCCGATCCACACCGGCAGCAGCCTGTCCAGAAAGGACAGTCGGTGCAGCACGTCGGGTGCCACGGATTCCTTGGTGCTCAACGGGTTCTCCGGTCAGTCGCAGCAGGCGCCGGCGTCGCGCAACGGCCCGCCCGGCGCGAGCACCGCGGCGAGCGTGTCGATGGCGGCGTTGTCGATGCGGTACCAGCTCCAGGTGCCGCGGCGCTCACGGCTGAGCAGGCCTGCCTGCACGAGGATCTTGAGGTGGTGGCTGAGCGAGGACTGCGGCATGTCGAACTGGTCGGCGAGGTCACAGAAGCACGCTTCCTGGCCCTCGGTCCGGCGCACCAGACTCACCAGCTCGACGCGGATCGGGTCGCCGAGCGCCTTGAACAGGCGTGCGGCGGCCGTCGAGTCGAGCAGCGTCCGGTCCGGGCTGGTCATGACGATCACCATAGCCGCTTGGATTGACAAAAGTCGATACAGGGGGTGTGATCTGACCGTGCCCAACACTCCCGAGGTGCTGTTCGTCTGCGTGCACAACGCGGGCCGCTCCCAGATGGCCGCCGCCCTGCTGCAGCACCACGGCATGGGCCGCATCGCCGTTCGTTCGGCCGGCTCCGAGCCCGCCGGGAAGGTCAACCCCGCCGCTGCCGCCGCACTGGCCGAGTGGGGGCTGGACATCACCGCGGAGGTGCCCTCGAAGCTCACGACCGAGGACGTCGAGGCCTCCGACGTCGTCATCACGATGGGCTGCGGCGACACCTGCCCGGTGTTCCCCGGCAAGCGCTACCTCGACTGGCAGCTCGACGACCCCGCGGGTCAGGGCATCGACGCGGTCCGGCCGATCCGCGACGAGATCGACCGCCGCGTGCGTGGCCTGGTGGCGGAGCTGCTCGGTTAACGCGGCACGCTGGCCGTCGACAACGCGGCCGCCAGCACTCCGATCACGCCCAGAACCACGAACACGGCCGGGTAGCCGCCGAGCCAGGCCGCCAGCGCGCTGCCCGCCCACGGTGCGATCGCCGCGGTGAGCATGACGGGCGCGGTGAGCACGCCGTTGAGTTGTCCGTAGTGGACGGAGCCCCACCGGTCCGTGATCGCGGTCGCCTGCACCAGCGTGAAGATCCCGCGCGCGACTCCGGCGAGCACCGAGCCCGTGACCAGCAGCAGGGCCGGACCGGGCACCACGCCCAGCAGTGCAGTCACGACCGCGCTGACCAGGAGGACCAGCAGCGTCCGGGTGCGCACCGACGTCCTGGCGGCCAGCCTGGCGTAGCCGAGCCGGCCGAGCACCTGACCGATGCCGCCCAGACCGAGCGCGACCGCGGCGGCCGAGGTCGTCATGCCGCGTCCGGTCAGCAGCGGGACGAGGTTGATCACCACCGCGTACACGCTGAACGCGGCCAGGCTCATCGCGATCACGAGCACGAGGAACGGCCTGCTGCGCGCCACCGCCGACGGGGTGTGGGCGGTCCCGTGCTCGATCGCGGGCCACGGCAGCCGCAGACCCCACAGGTGCAGCGGAATCGTGGTGACAGCGAGGAACCCGGCGAGCACGAGGTACGTGCCGCGCCAGTCCACAGCGGCGTTCAGCACGGCGGTCAGCGGCGCGAACACCGTGCTGGCCAGCCCGGCGACGAGGGTGAGCGCGGTCAGCGCGGACACCCGGCGCGGCCCGTACCAGCGGGTCAGCGCGGCGAAGGCGGGTGCGTAGAAGATCCCGGCCATCGCGACACCCGCGAGCAGCCACGCCGCGGTGAACAGGGCCAGCGAGCGCGCGCTCGCCAGTGCGACGAGGGCGAGCACGGCCACGACCGAGCCGGTGGTCATGATCGCGCGCGGGCCGTGCCGGTCGAGCAGCCTGCCCACCGGTATGCCCACCAGGCCCGCGACGATCTGGCTCGCGGAGAACCCGGCCGTGATCGCCGCGAGCGACCACCCCGTCCGCGAGCTGATGGTCGGCAGCAGCACGGGGAAGGCGTAGTAGAGCACTCCCCAGCTGATGATCTCGGTGGTGCACAACACGATCAGCACGTGACGCAGCCCGGCATCGGTCCAGGGCCGCGTAGTCGTGTCAGCGTGCACTGGGCGCCAGGCCGATCGTCACGCCGACGGTCTCAGGCTCGCCGCAGCAGCCGCTGCCGGTCTGCTCAGGGGCGTCGAACTCGCCGGTGCCGCCGCACACACCGGTCTCGGGCAGCACGAGCTCCCCCCGCGCGGCCGCCTCGTGGTCGCCCGCGATCGCCGCAACGACCGACCGCACCTGCTCGTACCCGGTGAGCGCCAGGAACGTCGGCGCGCGGCCGTAGCTCTTCATGCCCACCAGGTAAACACCCTGCTCGGGGTGCCGCAGCTCCTTTTCACCATGTGGGTAGACGGTGCCGCACGAGTGGACGTTCGGGTCGATCAACGGCGCGAGCCTCACCGGCGCCTGCAGCACCGGGTCCAGGTCGAGCCGGATCTCCGACAGCCACGACAGGTCCGGCCGGAACCCGGTCAGCACCACGACTTCGTCAATGCCTCCGACGCGATGGCCGTCGAACGACTCCAGCGTGAGCGTGCCGTCGTCGCCCTGCTCGACCGCGGCCGTGCGGAATCCGGAGACGGTCTCGACGTGACCGGCCTCCACCGCCTGCCTCGCCCGCAGCCCCAGCGCACCGCGCGCGGGCAACTGGTCGGCGTCACCGCCGCCGAAGACGTTGCCGACGGCACCGCGCCGCAACAGCCACACGATCTTCGTGTCCGGCTCCTGCTCGGCGAGGCCCGCGAACGCCACCAGCGCGGTGAGCGCGGAGTGCCCGCTGCCCGCGACCGCGATCCGCTTGCCCGCGTACCGAGCACGTTCGGTCGCGAGGTCCGGCACCCGATAGCTGATCCGCGAGGCCGCCGCCTTCTCCCCCAGCGCGGACAGTCCGTCTCCACCGAGCGGATTGGGCGAACCCCACGTGCCGGAAGCGTCGATCACCGCGCGGGCGTCGATGCGTTCCTCGCCCGCGGCGGTGCGGACGTGCACCGTCAACGGTTCGTCCTCACGGCCGGCATCGACGACTCGGTCCCGGCCGCGCCGAGCGACACCCACGACGCGCGCCCCGAACCGCACCTGGTCGCCCAGGGCCTCGGCCAGCGGCGTCAGGTGGAGATCGGCCCACTCCGCACCGGTCGGGCAGAGGTCGCCGTCCGGACGCACCCACCCCGACCTGGCCAGCAGCCGTTCGGCGGCCGGGTCGACCAGCTCGCTCCACCGAGAGAACAACCTGACGTGGTTCCACTGCGACACGGCCGCACCGGCCCGGTCACCCGCCTCCAGCACGAGCACCCGCTCGCCCCGTTCGGCCAGGTGTGCCGCCGCGGACAACCCCGCGGGCCCGGCACCGACCACGACCACTGGCAGTTCGCTCACCGCACACTCCCTGCATCGAATCTTTTCGAATCAGGAGCGGGACTCTATCGACCGGGATCGATTGACGCAACCATCGATCCGCGTCGATACTTCGCTCATGACAGTGGTCTCTCCGGCGCTTCTGCCCACCGAGGACGCCGCAACCTACGCCGACTGGTTCGCGTGCCTCGCCGAACCAACGCGCGTGCGGCTGCTGCACGCCGTCGCGACCGCGGCCCGCGCGATGACCGTCGGCGAACTGACCGAACTGCTCGGCATCAGCCAGTCCACCTGCTCCCACCACGTGCGCAAGCTCGTCGAGGTCGGCTTCCTGAGGTCGCACAAGGAGGGCACGGCCACACACGTCACCGTGAACCCGTCGTGCTGCACCGGTCTGCCGCACGCCGCCGACGTCGTCATGGGCGTGCTCGCGCCACGCCCGTGCTGCCCGGACAACCTGCCGCTCGACGTCACGGTCCGCGCGATGCGGGACGACGACTGGACCGCCGTGCGCCGCATCTACGCCGAGGGCATCGCCACCGGCGACGCCACGTTCGAAACCGAAGTCCCCCAACGCAGAGCGCTCGACGCCAAGTGGCTGCGCGACCACCGCTGGGTCGCCGAGGCCGATGGCGAGATCGCGGGCTGGGCCGCGGCCACACCGGTGTCCACACGCGACTGCTACGCGGGCGTGGCCGAGCACTCCGTCTACGTCGGCGCCGGCTTCCGCGGCCGGGGAGTCGGCAAAGCCTTGCTGCACGAGCTCGTCACCGCGGCCGACGCCGCCGGCCTGTGGACGTTGCAGACCTCGATCTTCCCGGAGAACCGCGCCAGCCTCGCCCTGCACCACGCCGCGGGCTTCCGCACCCTCGGCGTCCGCGACCGCATCGCCCGGCACCACGGCGTGTGGCGCGACACCGTCTTCCTCGAGCGGCGACGGGCCGACTGACCCGTGACCGACCGCCGGTCCGTCGTCGTGATTCGCGATGTGCCGGCGTTCTGCCGCCGCCCTATCGCCGAGTCGCCGCGATGACCGTCGAGGAGATGTGCCCGTGGGCGGGATCGGCGGGGAAGAAGAGCGTCTCGATGCCGCTGAGGAGCCGGTTCATCTGCGCCATCGGCAGCTCGTGCGCCAGGTCGCGGGTGGTGCGCGTGCCTCGCACGATCACGCCGATGTCGTGCGCGCGGCAGTAGTCGACCAGCAGTTGCCCGGTGCTGGAGTCCACCGTGACGTTGGGCAGGTCGCTGGTCATGCCCGCCAGCAGGGCCAGTCGTTCGGCGAGCGGGAGCCGGCCGGTCTTCTTCGGGTTCGTGAAGACGCACACGACGAGTTCGTCGAACAGGCCCGCCGCGCGCCGTGCCACGTCGAGGTGGCCCTGTGTGGCCGGGTCGAAGGAGCCGGGGAACACGGCGCGCATGGTCGCCATGCTAACGATCAGCTGGTGCTCGCGGAGGCCGCGAGCACCAGCTGAGCAACATCACCGGGCGGCGCGCACGCCGTTCTCGAAGAAGGCGAGCCGCACCTCGCGGTCCACGGCCCGTTCCGGATGGTCCATCAGTCCGAACGACAGACCGTCGAGGCTGGTGATGCCCGCGATGTTGTCGAACGAGCCGTCCGGGTTGGATTCCTTCTCGTAGCGCAGCGCGACGCGGTACGCCGCACCCTCGGCGTCGGGGTGGAAGCGGCCCTCGCCGTGCGCGCACGGGAACTCGAGGGTCTGACCGGCCAGGCCCGTGAGCCACGGGCTGTCGTTGTCCTCCTCGACGACGTGGCGAACGTGCTCGTCGTTGCGGAAGGTGCCGGTGCTGTTCACCTTCAGGCCCACCTTGCCGAAGCAGCCTCCGCGCACGGCGATCTGGAAGCCGTTGCAGATGCCGATCAGCGGGCGGGTGCGGCACGCCTCGAACTGGTCCGCGAGGTGGCTGCGCAGCAACGCGCCCGCCACGGCACCCGCGCCGAGGTGGTCGCCGAACGAGAAGCCGCCAGGGATGCAGAGGATGTCGGCGTCGTCCAGGCGCTCGTCGCCGGACAGCAGGTCGGCCGCGAAACGCAGCCGCGGGGTCGCTCCCGCGGCGGCGAACGCCTTGACGGTCTCCTCCTGGCAGTTGGTGCCGGGGAGGTACAGGACGTTGACGGTCGGCTTCATGCGATCCTCGCCGTGAACGAGTTGAGCCAGCCGTCGCGCGCGGCCGGGGTGAACAGGTCGGTGCCGTCGAGCTGGATGCCGGAGCCGGGCACGAGGGTGCCGAGCACGACCGGGTTGAGCTCGGCGGGCAGGACGGCGACGTCGGACTGGGCCACCTCGACGACCGCGCCGACGCGGTGCTCGGCGAAGAGCGACTCGGTGGTCGCGGACTCCAGCCGCACACCGGTGCCGCTGGCCAGGACGCCCTGGGCGAGCACACCGGCCACGCCGCCGGAGCCGATGCGAGCGCCGCTGCGGAACAGGTTCCGGTGAGCGGCCAGCGCGGTCAGGTAGCTGTCCACATCGGACAGTGCGAGGTCGTCCAGCGCGCCACCGGGCAGGCCGAGCTTGCGTGCGGCGACGGTGCCGACCGGCGACGAGGTCCGCAGGCCGATCCGGACGAGGACGTTGTCCGGCGCGGTCCACTGCTCGCGCAGCAGGTCGTCGTGGTGCGGCACCTTGCCCAGCGCGGTCAGGAACACCGCGGGCGGCACGCTGACCAGGCCCTCGTCGGTGTGCACTGAACCGGCGGAGGAGTCCTTGCCGGAG
>JAVXWK010000535.1:0-6887 GCA_032230575.1 Pseudonocardiales bacterium
TGACCGGTGGCGTCCAGTCCAGCTGCGACCGGTGCGCCTGGCGGCAGACGTAGGTGGCGCCGCGGTACACGATCACGTCGTTGATCGCGTACGCCGTGGCGTTCGCCCACGACGGCAGGATCGGGATCTCCGAGAGGAACACGTTGTCCTCCACCTCAGCGCTGGTGTTCATCCGGATGATCTCGCCCAGCGTGTGCCGGAACGTGATGCCGTAACGGTTCTGGATGTCGGTCAGGGCGGGATCGTTGGCGTAGAAGAACCTGTCGCCGTCGCGCAGGTTCTCGAACTGCTTCTTCCAGATCGCCTCCTGCAGTTCGCCGAGCTCGTGGCCGGTGCGGTGCGGTTCGGCGGACATGCCGACGAACGCGTCGAGCCGGTTCACGTCGGTGTACATCGCGCGCATCCGGGCGGCGTCGGTGGAACGCCTGGTGCCCGTCACGCCCATCGTGTCGGCGGCGGCCGGCACGTCAAGCGGCACGGCGTTGCCCGCGCCGTCCCGCAACCGGACGAAGTCGATGATGTCCGGGTCGTTGATCGGGTCGTTCGGGTTGATCTGCGGGTCGCTCGGCCACGAGCTGGTCGACTCGCCGGTGACCGCGTTGAAGCTGGTCTTCGCGGCCAGCCCGTACGCCTGGCGCAGGTCGTTGTACAGCGGCAGCCCGTGGTCGCGGCCGCGGGCGATGTCGATCGCGGCGAGATCGGTGACGCCACGGAAGCACTGCGGCAGCTCCGGTCCGTCGAGGCAACCGGGGTTGCCGGGCACCGGGATCTGGAACAGGACGCTGCGCAGCTGGTTGTCGATCTGCGCGTCGTTCTTGTACTCCGGCTCGGCGCCGATTCCCTGGAGCACCGGTGCGACGCCGATGCCCGCGAGCAGGTCGGGGTTGAAGAAGGCGACGTTCAGCGGCACGACGAGCACGACCTCGCCGTCCTCGTGCTCGACCTCGATGCCTTGCGCCTCAAAGGCTTTCAGCTGTGCGTCGGTGTAGGTGCCCTCGGGTGCGATCGGCTCCATCTCACCGTGGATGAAGCTGTGCGCCCGATAACCGACGACCGCGAACTCGTTGGAGAGACTGGCGTTCACCGCCTGGTTGTAGCCGCGGTAGGGGGACAGCTGCACTCCGAAGGCGGGCAGGAACTCCGTGTAGGTGATCCACTGCTGCTCGGCGCCGACCACCCTGCGTGCGATGTCGAACGCCGCCTGCGGGGACAGGGTTCGCGGCAGCGAGTTCACGATCCTGTTGTGCTCCAACGCGAACAGCGTGTGCGTGGCGGTGAGGGCCATGTTCTCGTTGGCGCGCACGTCTCCGGCGACCATCGCCCTGGCGGGCGTGCCCTGGAGGCGTCCGTCGGCGGCCATGACCGGAGCCTTCGACGCGTCACCGCGCGAGTCCCGCCTCGGCAGCAGTCCCTTGTCCAGCAACAAACGCGCGCTGTTGTTGGCGAGGTTGCCGTCGACCGCGCCCTCACGCAGCCACTCCAGCCGCGTCACGTCCGGGCCGTAGACACTGGACCCGTCGATGTAGCTGTCGACCGTGTTGATCTGCTGCCTGACGGTGTCGGTCCCCGTGCCAGGAGCGGCCGGGGTGCGCATGAACCCGATGGAGCCGAGGTCGTTGCGGAACGACTCGAGCGGATCGTTGCGGTCGAACGGAAGTGGCGCGTTCTCCCCGCCGGCCTCCTTGCGCAGGCCGAAGGTGTGGTCCATGAACTGGCCCCACACGAAGCCCCACTGCGAGACTCCGCGCTCGGAGAACAGGTTCTGCGCGGTGTCGTTGTAGAGGCGGTTGCTGACGTAGCGCGCACTCGGGCCGCTGACCGGCCTCGCGATCCCGTCGGCATAGCGCGCCGCGGCGACGCGCAGGTACTCGGTGTTGGTCCTGCCCCACTCGGGATGGGCCAGGTTGTTGCAGCTTCCGTCGAGGGTGCGCATGGTGAGATCGGTGCACGCCAGGACGGTGTCGTCGGTCGGGGACGCGGCGGAGGTACCGGCGGAACCGGTGAGAACCAGCGCGGCACTGGCGGCGAATGGAAGCCATGCGCCGGTGAGTCTGGCCATGAGGTATTGCCTTCCTTCATTCCCCTTCTGTTGGCACGGCGGCGGTTTCCGCACGTTACGCGCGTGTGGTGGGGCGGAATAAGGACGCGAACCCCTTAAGTCCTCGCGAGCGCGAGCCACAGCTCCGCGCGCAGTCCCGGCGACTCCAACGACCTGTCGAGGGCCTGTTCTGCTTTGCGCACACGGTTTCTGAGCGTGTGCCGGTGGATGCCGAGCTGGTGCGCGGCCGGGTCCCAGGCGCCGTGGTGGGACAGCCAGACCTTCAGGGTTTCCCGCGTCTCCTGATCCAACGGCCGGAGCAACGCGTCGGCGAACCCGTCGGGAAGCTGGACACCGGCGAAGTCCTCGAAGTTCCTGATGCCCGCGTCCCGGGCCTGCCTCGCTTCGCGGTACCCCCTCGCCACCTCCGCAACGTCCACTTCGGAAGACGCGTACCCGTCGAACTCCCGCGCCAGCACGACGATCTCGCTGTCGTACTCGGCCCAGAACACGTCCTGCTCCGGCGGCCCGGCGGCGAGGAACACCCGGAAGCGCTCGGGCAGGCCGTCGACGGGCAGCCCGGCGAGCAGCAACCTGAACTGACAGGTGCGCAGTTCTCGCCTGGCCGTGTCCTCGGAGTCGTTCCGCGCCAGTGCGAGGGTCAGCAGGGACGCGGCGGTGTTGACGATGCTGAGATCGGCGTCGAGCGGTTCGGACGTGCCGACCGCGAGCACTCCCCTGGCCCGGCTGCCGAGGACCTGCAGGAACACATGCGTGCCGGCGATCTCGAACGCCGCGCTGGCCAGGCCGCCCGCGGTCCTCAGCCGCGCCACCTCGGCGGAGAGGTCCGGCACCGGATTGTGCACGTGGACCGGGCCACCCGCGGCGTCCAGCAACACGACCCAGCCGTTGATCCACTGCCCGAGCCGCCGCACGACCCCCGCCACGCCTGCCCTGACCGCCGCCCTGGTGAGCGCTCGCTGCGCCGCGCTGGTGCGCGTGAGGGCCGCGTACTCGTCGGCGGCGACAGCCTTCGACACCGCCTTGCTGATCGCGATGAACGGCACCTCGCGCGGTACCTCGACCAGCCCGAGACCCGCTTTCGCCGCCGCTTCCACCAGCACGGGCGGCACCACGTCGTGACCGAGTCCGGTGCCGAACCCGAGCCCGACGACCCCGGCACGCACCAGGCGTTCCACGTAGTCGTCGTTCAGAGGCCTCAGACCCGTGGTCAGGAGCAGTTCGCCGCCCTCCAGGAACGGTGCCGGGTCAGCCAGCTCCGTCCCGTGCACCCATCCGACCGGCTTCGACACGTCCCCCGCCAGCACGGGCAACCGGAGCTGGCGCGCTAGTTCCTGCAGCGTGATGGGCATGTGCCAGTTTGTACATCCGTAGGCTGTGAGATCGCCATTTCAGACACTGCGCAAGGCGTTGACCAGGACCATGCTGAGGACATGACCCGACTGCTCACCGCGATCCCAGGTCCCAAATCGCTGGAACTCCAGGCGCGGCGAAAAGCGGCCGTCGCCTCGGGTGTCGGCAGCACCCTGCCCGTCTACATCGAGTCGGCGGACGACGGCCTGCTGATCGACGTCGACGGCAACCAGCTCATCGACCTCGGCTCAGGCATCGCCGTCACGAACGTCGGCAACCCCGCCCCCGCCGTCGCCGAGGCCGTGCACGCGCAGATCGACAGGTTCAGCCACACCTGCTTCATGATCACGCCGTACGAGGGTTACCTCGAGGTGTGCGAGGAGCTCAACGCGATCACCCCCGGCGACCACGAGAAGCGGTCGGTGCTGTTCAACTCCGGCGCCGAGGCCGTGGAGAACGCGGTCAAGATCGCCCGGCACGTCACCGGCCGGCAGGCCGTCGTCGTGTTCGACCACGGGTACCACGGCCGCACGAACCTCACGATGGCGCTGACCGCCAAGAACATGCCGTACAAGCACCGCTTCGGGCCGTTCGCGCCCGAGGTGTACCGGGTGCCGGCGTCCTATCCGCTGCACGACGGCCTGACGGGTGCCGAGGCCGCTGCGCGCGCCATCGCCGCCATCGAGAAGCAGGTCGGCGCGGACAACACCGCCGCCGTCGTGATCGAGCCGATCCAGGGCGAGGGCGGCTTCATCGCACCCGCCGAGGGCTTCCTGCCCGCCGTCGCGCAGTGGTGCCGCGAGCGTGGCGTGCTGTTCGTCGCCGACGAGATCCAGACCGGCTTCTGCCGCACCGGCGAGTGGTTCGCCTCCGACCATGAAGGTGTCGTGCCGGACCTGATCACCACGGCCAAGGGCATCGCGGGCGGACTGCCGCTCGCCGCCGTCACGGGCCGCGCCGAGATCATGGACGCCGTGCACGTCGGCGGGTTGGGCGGCACCTACGGCGGTAACCCCGTGGCGTGTGCTGCTGCGTTGGGCGCCATCCGCACGATGCGCGAGCGCGACCTCAACGCTGCCGCGCGTCGCATCGAGGAGACGGTTCTGGGCCGGTTGCGCGCCGTCGCCGAGAAAACCGGCATCATCGCGGACATCCGCGGTCGCGGCGCGATGCTCGCCATCGAGTTCACCGAACGCACGCCCGAAGTCGCCGCCCGCGTGGCCAAGGCGTGCCACGACCAGGGTGTCGTCGTGCTGACGTGCGGCACTTACGGCAACGTGATCCGTCTGCTGCCCCCGCTGGTCATTCCGGGCGACCTGCTCGCCGAAGGCCTCGACGTGCTCGAAGGAGCTCTGCTCGCATGACCGCCGTCCGCACGCCCGAAGGCCTCGAAGCAGCGCTACTCGCATGACCGCCGCCAGCACGCCCGAAGGCCTCGACGTTCGCGAAGGAGCCCCACCCGCATGATTGCATTCCACACCCCCGAAGACGTCGAGAACGCCGTCGCCAAGGCTCACGCCATAGCCCCGGAGCTCGCCGCCCTCCCCGCGCACCGCCGTGCCGCCGCGCTGGACCACGTGTCGCGCAGGCTCGCCGAGCGCGCCGAAGAGTTCGCGCAGGCCATCAACGACGACTCGGGCAAGCCGCTGAAGTGGGCACGCATCGAGGTGACCCGCGCGACCTCGACGTTCCGCTGGGCCGCCGAGGAGGCCCGCCGGTTCTCCGGCGAGTTGCAGCGCCTCGACACCGACCCGTCCGCCGAGGGCCGCCTCGCCCTGGTACGCCGGGTGGCACGCGGCCCGGTGCTGGGCATCGCGCCGTTCAACTTCCCGCTGAACCTGGTGGCGCACAAGGTCGCGCCCGCCCTCGCGGTCGGCGCACCGATCGTGCTGAAGCCCGCGCCCGCCACCCCGAAGGTCGCGTTCCTGCTCGGCGAGCTGCTGGCCGAGACCGACCTGCCCGAGGGCGCCTTCTCGATCCTCCATCTGTCCAATGAGGACACCGCACGCCTCGTCGAGGACCCGCGCCTGCCCGTCGTCTCGTTCACCGGCTCCGGCCCGGTCGGCTGGGGCATCAAGGAACGCGTGCCCCGCAAGCACGTCACGCTCGAGCTCGGCGGCAACGCGGCCGCGATCGTCGCCCCGGACTGGCAGGACATCGAGTTCGCCGCGCAGCGCATCGCCACGTTCGCGATGTACCAGGCGGGCCAGTCGTGCATCTCCGTTCAGCGCGCCTACGTGCACACCGACGTCTACGACGCGATCTCCGAGGCCATCGTGCAGCACGTCAACAAGCTCGACGTGGCCGGCGACGTCGGCCCGCTGATCAGCGACGCCGCCGCCGAACGCGTTGAGGCGTGGGTGAACGAGGCCAACTCGACCGTCCTGACCGGCGGCACCCGCGACGGCCGCACCTACGCGCCCACCGTGCTGACGGACGTGCCGGAGGACGCGAAGGTGAGCGCCGAGGAGGTGTTCGGCCCGGTCGTGACGCTGACTCGCGTCGACTCCGTGGAGGAGGCCTTCGACCGCGTCAACGCCTCCCGTTACGGCCTGCAGGCGGGCTTGTTCACGAACGACGTGCGGCTGGCTTTCCGTGCCGCGCAACGACTCCAGGTCGGCGGCGTGATCGTCGGCGACGTGCCGAGCTACCGCGCCGACCAGATGCCGTACGGCGGCGTCAAGGAGTCCGGCATCGGCCGAGAAGGACTCCGCGCGGCCATGGACGACCTCACGGAGCCCCGTGTGCTCGTGCTGACGGGCCTGGAGCTATAACCGGCATTCATCCGATGAATGGGTCGATCGTGATCGTGACTGCCATGATTCACGAGTGGCAGTCACGATCAGGGATGTCGCTCGCCAAGCTCAGGTCTCCGTCTCGACCGTCTCGCGCGCACTGAGCGCGCCGGGTCTGGTCAAGGAGGCCACCCGGCAACGGGTCCTGGACGTCGTCGCCGGACTCGGCTACCAGCCGAACCGAGCGGCGAGAAGCCTGATCACGGGCCGCACCGGGAACCTCGGCATCGTGGTGCCCGACCTGGAGAACCCGTTCTTCCCGGCCGTCCTGCGCGGTGTGCAGACCCGCGCGGGCGAGGCCGGCACCTCGGTGTTCTTCTGCGACAGCAGGGAGGACCCGGAGACCGAGGCCGAGCTGGTGCGGACGATGGCGGCCCAGGTCGACGGCGTCGTGCTGTGCGCGTCGCTGCTGTCCGACGAGCAGATCATCGAGCTCTCCGACCTGACGCCACTGGTGCTGATCAACCGCATCGTGCCGGGCGTCTCGGCGGTGCTGATGGACAGCGGCGACGGCATGGACCAGGTGGTCGCGCACCTGGAGTCGTTGGGCCACAAGGACTACGTCTATCTCGGCGGGCCCGCGGCGGCGTGGTCGAACAACCGGAGGATGCAGGGCCTGCGGGGCCGCGCCCGGTTGCTCGGCTCGGTCGAGCCGTACTTCGGCGGCGGCTACGCGGCCG
>JAVXWK010000767.1:0-9212 GCA_032230575.1 Pseudonocardiales bacterium
TCGCCGTCGGACATCAAGACCGCGTTGATGAACAGCGCCAAGCCCAGTGCCGACGCGGGTGTCTTCGACCAGGGCGCCGGACGCGTCGACGTGGCCCGTGCGGTCGACACCAGCCCGGTCGCGACCCCGGCCAGCGTCAGCCTCGGCACGGCGCAGTGGCCGCACGACGACGACCAGCCGGTCACCAGGAAGATCACCTACCGCAACACCGGCGCCGAGCCGCTCACACTCGACCTGACCGTCGCCGAGCAGAAGCCGGCGGCGGCCGGGTTGTTCAGCGTGTCCCCGGCGAAGCTGACCGTCCCGGCGGGCGGCACGGCCGAGGCCTCGGTCACCGCCGACACCCGCGTGGCCGGTCCGGACGGCCTCTACGGCGCCGCGGTCGTCGCCTCCAACGGCATCCGCGTGCCCATCGGCGTGCACAAGGAACAGGAGAGCTACGACGTCACGCTCAACTACGTCGGCCACGACGGCAAGCCGGCCGACGCGTTGCGCTACCTGCTGATCAGGCACACCAATCCCACCTCGTACGACGGCTCCGCCCCGACCGGCACGGCAAAGCTCCGCCTGCCCAAGGGCAAGTACTTCCTGAACACCGTCTACGCAACGCCCACGGACGACCCGGCCGTGCGTCCCAAGCTGATCACGGCGTACGAACCGGCCATCGAGGTCACCGGTGCCAACACCTTCACCTTCGACGCCCGCAAGGCGGTCCAGCCGTCGATCACCGTCGACCGCGAGGAGGCCTCGCTCGCGTCCGGTTCGCTCACCGTGCGAATGTCCACTGAGGACTTCGGCTACCTCGGCGGCTGGGGTCTGCGCGACTGGAACGGCTTCTACGTCCAGCCGTCCGCGAGTTCGCACCCGGCTTTCGAGTGGTCGGCGGGCAGCGTGCTCGCGAAGAAGAACGCCGAAGGCGGCTTCTACGGCAGCCCCTACCAGTTCCACTCCCAGACCAGCGGCAAGGAGGGCATGCCCGCCGCGATCAGGCACAGCGACCGCGAACGGGACATGGCCAGGGTCGAGGCCACGCACAAGGCCCGTGTCCCCGGCGCGAACGGCAGCCGCAACAGCGGCGTCCACGGCCCGTTGCCGTTCAAGCTGACCGAGTACTACACGCCCGGCGTGGCGTGGAGCCGCTCGCTGATGGAGGACACCGGCCCGACCACGATGCCGGTCTTCCACGACGACGCCCAGCCGAAGACGTTCCGGCGCGGCGCCAGGAGCACCGAGCAGTGGAACACCGCGGTCTTCGGCCCCGCGTTCCCCGCTGTCCAGGCCGACATGGCCGGTTACTGGGCAGGCCGGCGGGGCGACGAGCTGTTCGTGAACGCGCCGCTGTACGCCGACGGCACAGGTGAGCACACGATGTTCGACTTCGACGCCAGCACCGGCGGCACCAAGCTGACGGCGAACGGCAAGGTGGTCGCCGAGTCCCCGGTCCCCGGCCGGCTCTTCACCCCGGTGCCCGCGGCGAAGACGACCTACCAGCTGCACACCGAGGGCAACCGCACTCCGTTGACGTCCAAGGTGATCGCGGACTGGACGTTCACGTCCGAGACCGTCCCCGGCACCGCGGCGAAGGACCTTCCGCTGCTCGCGGTCCGGTTCGCGCCGAGGCTCGACGACCACAACCAGGCGCGGGCGGGCAGCCTGCTCACGGTCCCGGTCACCGTGCAGCGCAACGGTTCCAAGTCCGACGTCACCGACGTCCGCACGCCGCGGGTCGAGGTCTCCTACGACGAGGGCAAGACGTGGCAGCGGGTCGTCGTGTTCAAAGCGGGGCCGAGGTGGCTGACCACCCTGCTGCACCCGAAGGACGCCAAGTCGGTGTCCTTCAAGGCGAAGGTCAGTGACGCGCACGGGTCTGCCGAGCAGACGGTTCTCCAGGCGTACACGCTGAAGTGAGGTGGAGTGGGGAGAGGCTCGCCGGCCTCTCCCCACTACCGCGCGGAACCGATCCGGCGTGCCTCGGCCGGGCTGATCGAGCCCACGCCGTGCAGGACGTGAGCGAGCACCTCGGCTCCGCGCACCACACGAGGACCTGGCCGGTTGAAGTAGGACGGGCCGTCGAGCACCCACACCTCGGGCAGGTCGTCCCAGCCGGGCAGTCCGGTCATCACGCCGAGCTCGGCCATCGTCCGGTCCGGCGGGAATCCACACGGCAGCAGCAGGACCACGTCCGGCCGCGCGTCGAGCACCGCCTGCCACTCGATCGGCCTGGTGTGCTCACCGGGTGAGGCCAGCAGGGGAATGCCTCCTGCGCAGGTGATCTGCTCCGGCATCCAGTGCCCGGCGGGCCAGATCGGGTCCAGCCACTCGATCGCGGCCACCCGCGGCCGAGGGCGCCCTTCCACTTCGGCGCGGACCGCGTCGAGCCGCGCCCGGAGTGCGGAGATCTGCGCCGACGCCGTGGTGCCGAGCGCCGTCGCCACCGTGTCCAGGCAGCCGATCACCTCGTCCAGGGTGCGCGGTTCCAGGCTGAGCACCCGCGGCCCTGCGTCGAGAACCCGCACCGCCTCGGAAACACGTTGGTAGGACACCGCGCACACGTCGCACAGGTCCTGGGTGAGCACGACGTCCGGTGCGAGCGAGGCGAGCAGTTCCGCGTCGATGTCGTACAGCCCCGAGCCCTGGTGACTCCCGCCCACCGCGGCGGAGATCTCCTTGCTGCTCAACACGTTCTGGTCGATGCCGGTGGTGGTGACCACGGGCACGGAGCTCACCTCGGCAGGCCAGTCGCATTCGTGGGTGCGGCCGACGAGGTCGGGCAGCAGTCCCAGTTCGGCGACGATGTCGGTCGCGGCGGGCAGCAATGACACGATGCGCACGTTGTGAGCCTACTCTATAGCTTCAGTGTTGACTAAATCCAAGTCTCCGTCCGGTCAGGCCGGACAGAACGCGAGGACGAAGCACCGCATGACCCTGCGGTTCGGCCAAGTCGTCGAATCTCAGGAGAGAAGATCATGCGGTTCGCGATCATCGACGTCACCTTCCGCGGCGCCACCGTCAACCTCGGGAGCCGAGATCGAGCGCGATGTCGGTGAGCATGTCCTCCTGGCCGCCGACCAGGCGTCGGCGTCCGGCCTCCAGCAGCACGGCCCGAGGGTCGACGCCCGTGCGCTCCGCGGCTATGCCGGCGTGGCGCAGGAACGAGCCGTACACGCCCGCGTAGCCGAGCGTCAGGCTCTCCCGGTCGAGCCGCACGGGCTTGTCCGGCAACGGCCGCACGAGGTCCTCCGCCGCGTCCTGGAGCGCCATCAGGTCCGCGCCGTGCTCCCAGCCGCGCAGGTTCGCCACCGCGACGAACGGCTCGATCGGGCAGTTCCCCGCTCCCGCACCGAGTCCGGTCAGCGAGGCGTCCACGCGCACGGCACCCGTTTCGACCGCGGTCACCGAGTTGGCGACCGAGAGCGAAAGGTTCTCGTGCGCGTGGATGCCGATCTCGGTGTGTTCGTCGAGCACATCGCGGTAGGCCTGCACCCGCTCACGCACGTCGTCCATCATGAGCCGGCCGCCGGAATCCGTTACGTACACACAATGTGCGCCGTAGGACTCCATGAGCTTGGCCTGCGCCGCGAGTTCGTCAGGCGGCGCGAGGTGGCTCATCATCAGGAACCCGGCCACGTCCATGCCGAGTTCGCGTGCGGCGGCGATGTGCTGGGCGGAGATGTCGGCCTCGGTGCAGTGCGTGGCGATCCGGACCGATGTCACGCCGAGGTCGTGGGCGCGGCGCAGGTCCTCGATGGTGCCGATGCCGGGCAGCAGGAGCGTGGTGAGCCGCGCGTTCGTCAGCCCTTCCGCCGCCGCGGCGATCCACTCCCAGTCGGTGTGGCTGCCAGGTCCGTAGACCAGCGAGCCGCCGCCGAGCCCGTCGCCGTGCGCGACCTCGACCGCGTCGACCCCGGCGGCTTCGAGTGCCGCGGCGATGCGGCGCACGTCGGCCGGAGTGATCTTGTGCCGGAGGGCGTGCATGCCGTCCCGGAGCGTCACGTCCTGCAGATAGATCTTCATGCCGCCGCCATCTCTTCCGCGACGCGCAGCGCCGCACTGGTCATGATGTCGAGGTTGCCCGCGAACGCCGGCAGATGATCGGCCGCGCCCTCGACCTCCAGCAGCACGGTCACCTGGTGCGTGACGGGGCTGTCGGTGAGCGTCCCCGGCTGGTCGGGCACGGCGTTGAGCTGCACCTCCTGCTTGAGGCGGTAGCCGGGCACGTAGGTGGCGACCTCGGCGACCATCGCGGCCACGGAGTCGCGGATCTGTTGCCGGACGAGCTCATCCGGTGCGTTGACCAACGCGAGCACGGTGTCGCGCATGGTGATCGGCGGGTCGGCCGGGTTGAGCACGATGATCGCCTTGCCTCGGCCTGCCCCGCCCACCTTCGCGATCGCGTGAGCGGTGGTCTCGGTGAACTCGTCGATGTTCGCGCGGGTGCCCGGACCGGCCGAGCGCGAGGCGATGGAGGCGACGATCTCCGCGTACGGCACGGGCGTCACGGCGTTGATCGCGGCGACGATCGGGATGGTGGCCTGGCCGCCGCAGGTGACCATGTTGACGTTGCGCGCGTCGAGGTGCTCGCGCAGGTTCACCGTCGGCACCACCATCGGGCCGATCGCGGCCGGGGTGAGGTCGATGACCCGCTTGCCGTGCGCGGCGAGCACTTCCGCGTTCTTGAGGTGGGCACCCGCCGAGGTCGCGTCGAACACGATCTCGACGTCCGCGAACCCCGGCAGCCGGGTCAGGCCGTCGACGCCCTCGGCCGTGATGGACACGCCGAGCCGCTGGGCACGAGCCAATCCCTCCGAGTCCGGGTCGATGCCGGCCAGCGCCGCCATCTCCAGGACGCTGGACTTGCGCAGCACCTTGACCATGAGGTCGGTGCCGATGTGACCGGACCCGATCACCGCTACCTTCGTGGGCATCACGCCACCTCCGCGAATCCGGCCCGCACCGAACCCAGGCCCGTGATCGTGGCCTCGACGCGGTCGCCCGCGGAGACCGGGACAACGGCGCCGAGCGCACCGCTGAGAACGACTTCGCCCGCCTTGAGCGGCGAGCCGAGCCGGGCCGCCGTCGTGGCGAGCCAGGCGAGAGCGGCCAACGGGTCGCCCATGCAGTCGGCGCCCGTGCCGGTCGACCGCACCTCGTCGTTGAGCGCCAGCGACATCGTGACCTCGCTGGTGACGACGTCGCCGAGCTTCACCCTGTCCGCGCCGAGCACGAACAGGCCTGCCGAGGCGTTGTCCGCGACCGTGTCGGCGAAGGTGATGTCCCAGCCCGTGATGCGACTGTCCACGATCTCCAGCGCCGCCACGGCGTAGTCCACCGCCGCTGCGACGCGTTCCTCGTCGAACGGGCCGTCCGCCAGGTCGTCCTTCAGCACGAACGCGACCTCCGCCTCGACCCGGGGCTGGAGCAGGCGGTGCGTCGGCAGCACCGAACCGTCGGAAAAGGACATGTCGTCGAGCAGCACGCCGAAGTCGGGCTGGTCGACGCCGAGCTGGCGCCTCACCGCGGGCGACGTGAGCCCGATCTTGCGGCCCACCACTTCCGCGCCGCCGGCCAGCCGCGCGGCGATGCCCCGTTGCTGGACGGCGTACGCGGCGCCGGCGTCGCTCCCGATGAGGTCGCGCACCGGAGCACAGGTCACTCCCGTGCTCGTGGCCGTGGCGAGCCTGTCGGCTGCCGTCTGGACTGACGTCTCGTTCATATCGCACATCGTGGGGGTTCGCGGTGGCTGCGGCAGACTCCAGAGTTCCGTTCAGCGGAACTCGATGGCACCATTCCGGGATGACCGGTGTGCCGAACAGCCTGCTGGGCAAGACGATGGCGGTGCTGAACTCGTTCGGGGCGGACGACGACGAGGTCGGCTTCGCGGAGCTGGGCCGCCGGACCGGCCTGTCCAAGTCGACCCTGCACCGCCTGCTGGGCGACCTGGTCCAGGCGCGGCTGCTCGACCGCGGCAGGCGCGGCTATCGCCTGGGCGGGCACCTGTTCCAGCTGGGCATCCGGGCGTCGGTGGAGCGCACCCTCGTCGAGGTGTCCACGCCGTACCTCGAGGACCTCTACGAACGCACCCACGAAACGATCCACTTGGGACTGCGCGAGGGGCACGAGGTCGTCTACGCGGCCAAGATCGGTGGCCACCGCCAGGCGTCGTCGCCGTCCCGTCTGGGAGGACGCATGCCGCTGCACGCCACCGCCATCGGCAAGGCCCTGCTCGCCCACGCACCGTCCCCGGTGCGCACCGAGGTGCTGTCCACGCCGCTGGACCGCCGCACACCCCGCACCGTCGTGGCTCCCGGCATCCTGCGCGGCCAGCTGACGAGGGTCAGGCAGACCGGGCTGGCCTACGAGTTCGAGGAGTCGCGCGTAGGGCTCGTGTGCGTGGCGTCCCCGGTGTTCGGCCACGACGGCGAGGTGGTGGCGGCGGTCAGTGTCGCCGGGCCCGTCAGCCGGTTCGATCCGACGGCGCACGCGGCGTCGGTGCACGCCGCGGCCGCCGGCGTCTCACTCGCGCTGTCCCGCCGGGCGGCCAGGAGGTGACGCCTGATCGGCTCGCGCACCAGTCGTCCCTTCGCACGCGCCCGCATCGTGCCTTGAGGTGGATGAAGGGAACCTTCATCCACCTCAGGTCGATGAAGGTTCCCTTCATCGACGTCATGGCGGGCCCGCACGGCGCGCACTGTGTCCAAGTCCACGCAGGTCATCTCGGTTCTGCGCAGAATCAGAACAAAGTGGTGATTGGAGCCGCATCTGCGGGTCAGCATGGTCAGAAATGCCAAATTTGCGGAGTAGTCGCCGCGAGGCTCCTCCAAGCGGCCTACGGGGGTAGTGCTGCGGCCGCGGACGTCCTTGGGAGAATCTCCCCGACCGCCCGGTCCAGCCCAGGAGGATTGTTGATCCACAAGTTCTCGGTTCGCTCCGCCGGCGTCGCGGAGCCCGACATCCGCGAACTCGGCCGCTCGTGGGAGCTCGACGACCTCGAGGTGTGGCGCGACTACTACGTCGAGTTCGAGGGCGCCCCGGACCCGGCCGCGCTGACGGACGTGGCCGCCGTGCTCGGCGACCAGCTGGACGTCGAGGTCTCCGTGGACCAGCCGCTGGAACCGGGCGCCGTGCAGGTCGCCTACAAGCGCGGTGTGGTCGACAACGAGAGCGACTCGATCATCACCGTGTGCGGGCTGCTCGGTGTCAAGGCGCGTGCGGGCAAGGTCGCGACCACCTACCGGTCCGAGTCGCCGAAGCTGCGTGACCTGGTCGTCTCGACGCGGTTCAACGCGACGATCGAAGAGGTGCACGACGCGGAGCCGCAGTACGACACGCTCGTGCCGCAGGGCCACTACGAGCCCGCCGCGCAGCACGACCTGCGCGGACTCGACGACGCGGCGCTCGCCGAGCTGGGCCTGGCCGGTGGCCGCAACCTCTCGCTCGCCCAGATGAAGCACGTGCAGCACGTCCAGGTGACGCTCGGCGACGAGTTCGTCACGGACGTCCTGCTGGAGGCGCTGGACGCCCGCTGGAGCGACCACTGCGCGCACACGACGTGGAAGTCGCTCGGCAGCCTGCTCGGCCGGCTCGTCCAGGCCGCGAAGGACGTCGACAACCCCAACGTGCTGAGCATGTTCCACGACAACGCGGGCGTCTGGGACTTCTACGACGGCCACGCCATCGCGATCAAGGCCGAGACGCACAACGGCCCGTCGGCGATCTCCGGCTACTTCGGCCAGCTGACCAAGCTCGGCGGCGTGCTGCGCGACATCCTGGGCACCGGGCTGTCCGCCGACCCGATCGGCAGCTTCGAGTACACGGCGGTCGGTGAGCCCGAGGCTCCCGCGCCGATCGCGGGCAGGCCGGACGCGCGCAGGCTCGCCGGGGAGACGATCCGGGCGATCAAGGAGTACGGCAACACGTTCGGCGTGCCGATGATGTCGTCGCGCATGACGTTCCACCCCGCGTACCGCGCCAAGCCGTTCGCGCTCGGCGGCAGCATCGGCCTGCTGCCCGTGTCGGCGGCGCAGCGCGGCACCCCTCGGCCCGGTGACTTCGTCGTGCTGATCGGCGGGCTGACCGGCAACGAGGGCATCCACGGCGCGTCGGCCAGCTCGGCGGGCGCCACGATGGACACGGCCGCGGTGCAGATCGGCGCGCCGCTGGAGCAGGTCAAGTTCCGCAAGGCGCTGATCGAGCTGCGCGAAGAGGGCTGCATGAGCGCACTGACCGACGTCGGTGGCGCGGGCCTGAACAGTGCCGTCGGTGAGATCGGCGAGGCGTGCGGGGTGTGGATCAACACCGCGCTCGTGCCCCTGAAGACCGCGGCGCTGCCGATGTGGCGGATCCTGCTGTCGGAGTCGCAGGAACGCATGCTGCTCGCCGTGCCGCCGGAGCACCAGGAGCGCGCGCGGAAGATCCTCGACAAGCACATGGTCCGCTCGACGGTCATCGGCCGGTTCGCGGACACGGGTCGTTACCACGTGTTCCACGCCCCGGACCTGACCGAGGAGGCCCTGATCGCCTCCGCGCCGGACACCGTGCCCGCGCACCAGGGCGAGACCGGCTTCGACGTGGCCTACGACCTGCTCGACATCGAGGTCGAACGCCAGGAGGTCGGCCCGCCGCCGCGTCCGTCCGGTGTGCCCGAGTGGCCGTCGCTCGCACCGGCCGAGCTGGCAGGGCTGCTGGAACAGGTCGTCTGCGACGCGGAGATCGCGTCGCAGCACCACGCCGACTCGCAGTACGACTCGACGGTCCAGGGCAACACCTTCTACGGCCCGCACTACGGCACCGCGCAGCAGGTCCGCACGGCCTACTGGGCAGGCACCCCGGTCGCGGGTTCGCCCGCCGCCGCCGTCCTCAACACCGCGTTCAACCCGTGGATGTTCGACGCCGACCCGGTGGCCGCGACGCGTCAGATGTTCTGCTCGGCGATCGCGGGCCAGGTGCTCGCGGGCGTCGCGGTGCACGACATCTGCATGTGCGACAACTTCTACACCCCGCACCTGTCGGAGAACTGGCGCGAGTGGCTGGTCGGCATGGTCGACGAGCTGGCCGTGCTGGTGCGCCACTTCGGCGTGCCGCTGATCTCCGGCAAGGACTCCTCCGCCGGTTCAGTGCACACCGACGAGGGCCTGGTCAGCGTGCCGCCCGCGGTGTTCCTGACCGCGCTGGGCAAGGTGCCGCACCACGACGACCTGCTGCGCGAGCAGTGG
>JAVXWK010000774.1:0-3154 GCA_032230575.1 Pseudonocardiales bacterium
GCCGGCATCGACACGGTCGTCTTCGACATCGCGGACGTCGGCGCGCGCTTCTACACCTACATCTGGTCGATGTACACGGCGATGCAGGCCGCCCCGAACCTGGACTTCATCGTGCTGGACCGCCCGAACCCCATCGGGGGCAACGCGAACGGCCCGCAGCTCGACCCCGCGTACGCCACCGGAGTCGGCCTGAAACCGATCGTCCAGCAACACGGCATGACGGTCGGCGAACTCGCCCGTTTCTTCAAGGGCGAGTTCGACCTGACCACGAAACTCGAAGTGGTCAACGTCAAGGGCTGGCGCAGGAACCAGCTCGACACCGGCCTGCCGTGGGTCCCGCCGAGCCCGAACATGCCGACCCAGGACACCGCGCTCGTCTATCCCGGCACGTGCCTGTTCGAAGGCACCGTGCTGTCGGAAGGCCGCGGCACCACCCGCCCGTTCGAAACCGTTGGCGCACCAGGAATCGACTGGCGCTGGGCCGAACAACTCAACGCGCTCGGCCTCAAGGGCGTGCGGTTCCGCGAGACCTACTTCGCGCCGACGTTCAACAAGTTCCAGGGCAAGACCTGCGGCGGTGTCACCCTGCACGTCACCAACGCGGCCGAGTTCGACGCCATCTCCTCGGCCGTCGCCATGCTGATCACCGCGAAGTCCTTGTACCCCAGCGTGTTCGCGTGGCGGCCGGACAACTGGATCGACAAGCTCAGCGGCTCCGACCGGCTGCGCAAGATGATCGACGCCCAGGCGCCTCTGGACGAGATCGTCGGCGCGTGGCACCAGGAGCTCCATCAGTTCCGCCGCACCCGCCTGCCCTACCTGCGCTACCGGTGAGGACGCCATGCTCATCCCCGCACTGGCCGTCGCGGTCGTGACTGCCGTGATCCCCGGCCACTTCGACCAGCCACAGGACGGTTTCGCGCACCCTTGGACCACCCTGCGCGAGTCCAACCCGTACTGGGCCAACCTCGACCCGGAGCCGATCAACGCGGCCCTGCGCCAGCTCCGCGACTTCCAGAAACCCCAGGCCAACGGCAAGCCGTTGTTCGCCGGCGCCGTCACGATGCTCGTGCACGACGGCAAGATCGTCACGCACGACCGCACGGGCTACGCGGTTCTGTACAAGGACCAGCAAACCCAGCTGCCAGAAGAAGAACGCGTCCCGATGCAGAAGGACACGATCTTCGACCTCGCCTCGATCTCCAAGCTCTTCACGTCGATCGCCGTCATCCAGCAGGTCGAGAACCACAAGGTCGACATCAACGAGAAGGTCGCCCACTACCTGCCCGAGTTCGGCGTCAACGGCAAGGAGAACATCACCGTCAAGCAGCTCCTCACACACACGAGCGGCCTCGAACCGTTCATCCCGTTGTGGAAGCTGTACCCGGACGTCCCGAGCCGCATCAAAGCCGTGATGGACGTGAAGCCGAAGTCCACGCCCGGCACCACGTACGTCTACTCCGACCTGAACCTGATCACACTCGGCGAGCTCGTCCACGAGGTCAGCGGCAAAACGCTCGACCAGGCGGTCAGGGACGGCATCACCAAGCCGCTCGACATGAAGGACACCGGCTACAACCCGAAGGCCCGCAACCGCACGGCCGCAACGGAGTTCCAGACCGCACCACCACGCGGCATGGTCCGCGGCGAGGTGCACGACGAGAACTCGTGGTCCCTCGGCGGAGTCGCCGGCCACGCGGGTGTCTTCGGCACCGCCAAGGACCTCGCCGTCCTCGGCCAGACGATCCTCAACGGCGGCACCTACAACGGCCACCGAATCCTCAGCGAACACAGCGTCGAGCTGATGCTGACGAACTTCAACCAGCAGTTCCCGGACAACGCCCACGGCCTCGGCTTCGAGCTGGATCAGCGCTGGTACATGGGCGGATTGAGCAGTCCGGGCACCGCGGGCCACACCGGCTACACCGGCACGTCGTTCGTGATCGACAAGGCCTCGCGGTCGATCGCGATCCTGCTGACCAACCGCGTGCACCCGTCCCGCGACTGGGGCAGCATCAACCCCGCCCGCCGCGTCGTGGCAGACGGCCTGGCCAACGCGCTCGCGGTCCAGTCACACGGAAAGCAGTGGCGCGCAACGACTTCCGGCGGCACTCTCACCGCACAGCGCCCGGTCGAGGTCTTCGTCGACGTCGACAAGGGCGACAAACTGACCGTCCAGCACTGGAACGGCACCGACTGGCAGGACGTCCGCACGATCACGACGACCGAACGCCGTTGGGTGCCGACAGAACCCGTGAAATCCAGGTTCGTCTACACCAAGGCGGGCCAGTACAACGGCCGTGGCGTCTACGTCCACGCACGCGGTGACGTCACAGCGGAAGGCTGGTCAGCAGCACGCCGCTAGGACCTCCGTGAACAACGGGAGAGCCCGTGGAAACGCGGGCTGCCCGAAGCTGATCACGATCCCCGTGCGGTCGTCGTCGCTCATCTCGTGCCGGAACCACGAGAGAGGACTGACCTCGATCCCACGCTCAAGCGCCGTCTGCACGATGGCCTCGTCGTGTGGGGTGTCCAGCACCGCGTGCATCCCAGCCGCGATGCCGGACACCTTCACGTACGGCGACACGGCCTCCACGAGCCGGTCACGCCGCCGTTGGTACTTCAACCGCATCCGCCGCACATGGCTGTCGTACGCGCCCGACTCCAGGAAGTCGGCCAACGTCAGCTGATCCAGCATGCTGATGTACTGCTCACGGTCGGACTTCAACGCCAGCACGGGATCGACGAACCGGTCCGGCAGCACCATCCACGCGATCCGCAACGCCGGTGACAACGCCTTGCTGGACGTGCCCAGATAGACGACGTGCTCGGGATCCAGCCCCTGCACCGCCCCGACCGGCTGCCGGTCGTAGCGGAACTCCCCGTCGTAGTCGTCCTCCAGCACAAGGCCACCAACGCGCCGTGCCCACTCCACCGCCGACGCGCGCCGCCGTGGATGCAGAGGCCCTCCCAACGGAAACTGGTGCGCTGGCGTCAACACGACCGCTCGCCGGTCATCGGGCAACTGTTCGGTGTTCGCACCGTGCTCGTCCACCGGCAGCGGCTCGGTCGCTGTCCACAACGCCTGGTGGAACCGCAGCCCGTACTCCTCGACGACGACCGGCGGCTTCAAGAGCCGGTTGAACATCCGGAT
>JAVXWK010000538.1:0-3568 GCA_032230575.1 Pseudonocardiales bacterium
GCCGTCGAGCACAGGTTACCCTGTGCTCGACCGCGCCCTGACCTGGGTCGACTGCCAGGTGTCGGCGGTGCACGAGGCCGGTGACCACCACATGGTCGTCGGCTCGGTCGTGGAGCTCGGGCCGACCCGCGATGCGCAGCCGTTGCTGTTCTACCGCGGTCGCTACGCCTCGCACGCCGAACTGGACACGCGCGGCTGGTCGGGCGAGGTTCTCGACAACCTGCTGACCTGGCAGCGCCAGTCAGAATGGCACTGAGCGCTGTGACCGTCGGCCTTCACCGCGTCTTTCGGCGCTCAGCAGGACACCTCGCGGCACCGGCCCCCGCCCCCCATATGCCCGATAGGGGGGGCGGGGGCCGGCACCGCGATGCGCCCGTCTCCCCGTCGAAAAACGGGGCAAAGGCCGACGGTCACAGCGCTTGCCCGGTGACCTGCCAGCAAGCGGCCGGAACCCGCACCTCGTCGCCGTGCACGAAGCCGTCGAACTCCCCACGGACGTCGTTGATCATCCGCGGACGCTCGGACTCTTCGGCCTCCCTGAGGGCGCGGGCGATCGGCCCGAGGTTGCTCAGGTACGGCACCAGCAGCTTCTCGGGCATCGTGCAGATCCGGTCCACCGGCTCGAGGACGATCCCGCTCCACCCGCTCCGCTCGAAGAGCTCGCGCGTCCTGTCCGCGTCGGCGAGGGAGAACGGCCCCGGCCCGTCTGGATCAGGAGCGGGCGCGTCGGGCAGCAGCGACGCGGCGGCCCGGGAGGCCGTGGTCATGAACGTGTTCTCCTCGGCTGACCGCCAGGTGACGAAGCACAGCTCACCGCCGGGCGTGGCGGCGCGCAGCAGGTTCCGGAAGGCGGCCACCGGGTCGTCGAAGAACATGACTCCGAACCGCGACACGATCAGGTCGAACGTCTCGTCGAACTCGTGCACCTGCGCGTCGGCGACCACGAAGCGCACTTTGCCGCGCTGCGCCGCCCCGGCGATCATCGTCCGGGATATGTCGAGCCCGACGCAGTCCGGACCGTCGCCGAGCGCGTCCGCGATCGCCCTGGTCACCGCGCCCGTGCCGCATCCGACGTCGAGCACCCTGTCCCGCGGCCGCTCCAGCGCCTTCCGGGCGAGCAACTCCTCGAACGGCCGGAGCACCAGGTCGACGATGTCCTGTGCGTTCGCCCAGCCCTCACCCGCGGCGTTCCACCACTTGGCCTGCTCGCTGTTGACCTCAGCTGTCATGCTCCCACCGTCCTACTTCAAGTCGGCTTGAGGTCAAGTGTCGTGGACAAAGTCGAAATCGGCATCGGAGAGGTCGTGCGCCGCTCGGGCGTGCCGGCCTCGACCCTGCGCTACTACGAGGAACGCGGCCTGATCAGCTGCGTTCGCCGGCGCGGTCTCGCGCGTGTCTTCGAGACCACCGTGCTCGAACAGCTGGCGTTGATCGCGGTCTGCCGCTCGGCGGGCTTCTCGCTCGACGAGATCCTGCTGATGTTCGCCCCGGACGGCCGCCCCAGCCCGAACCGCGCGATGCTCGCGGCGAAGGCGGACGAGCTCGACGCGACGATCCGCAGGCTCGCGTCCATGCGGGACGACCTGCGGCACGCGGCGGCCTGCCCGGCACCGTCCCACCTGGAGTGTCCCTCTTTCCGCCGCGTCCTAAACGCTCCAGATCCGCGGCGCGACGGTGACGGCCGCGGCCTGGTAGGGCGGTAGCTGCCGGCCCTCGACCACGACCTCCATCGGTGACTTGTCCTGCAGGGCCACCCACAACCTGCTCGAGAGGCTCGCGAACGCGCTGAGCTGGTCGACGTCCGCGGACACCTGCAGCACGTACACCCAGCCCGCCCCGTCGGGCGCGCCCGGCAGCGGATCCCGCCAGGCCCGGCGCAACCGGCGCCCGCCGACCAGTGCGGCGTTCGCGGACAGCTGGGCATCGACCTCGCCGGGGTCAGGCGCTCCTGCCGGGCCGCGCCCGCTGAAGCGGTACCACAGCGGCACCTCGTCGATGATCGGCACGGCGGCGAGGTCCGCGCGGTTCTGGTCGTCCACCACGGACTCGATGACGTCGTGCTCCTCCTTGGTGATGCCGATGTTCTCGTACCCCATCGTGAGCAGCAGGGCCGCTTCGGCCTGCACGGGCTCGCCCGCCGAGTAGTCCTCGCGGATTCCTCGCAGCGTGTCGTCGGCCATCCGGCCCGCGAGCCGCGCGCACAGGTCGGTGATCACCGCGTAGGTCTGGACGTCCATGAGGATCACTTCTTCGGGGTCGGGGTGAAGTTGCCGTTCCACTTGCCCTGGTAGGTGCCGAGTGTGACTTCTTGACGGTGTCCGCCGAACTCGTCGGTCGTGATCCGCACGTACTTGCCGTTCTTCGGGCCTTCCCACGTGAAGGTCCTGTCGCCGCCGACGGCGTCGTTGCTGAAGCGAGGGGTGGTGTGGGGCGGGGTGCCCGGCACCACCGGCGACTTCGGGTTGTGGATCACGCCGGGGTCGTGCGCGTCGATCGGGTACGCGCTGACGATCTCGCCGTCCGACAACACGTGCACCTTGATCTTGACCCCGTCGACCTCTCCCACGTACTCGTAGGCCCACCTGACGTTCCCGGCCTTGTCGTGGTTGGGCGTCGGTCCTCTCGCGATCTTGCCGTTCTGGGCGACCTGGTGGGCCGCGTCGAGGATCTTGATCCGGCCCCAGGTCACGGGGAACTCGTTCTTGTTCGCCAACCCGGTGCCGGCGACGTGGCCTCCCTGCTTGCCGCCGTCGCCGTTGAGGATGTGGTTCGCGGATTCCGTGGTGATCCTGACATCGCCGTGGTTGGGCGGCCCCGGCAGATGCGGGCCGTGGGGCGTCACGGGCGGTGTCGGCTGCGCCTGCGGATGTGTCGCCTGAGTGCCGCCGGGCCGTCCGTGGGTCAGGACGGTCTTAACGCTGGTCTGGAACGTGTGGATGCTCGTCGCTGCGGGGATCTTGCCGTGCGGATGCGTCTTGGCTCTGGGCTTCGGTGTCATCGCCTCAGCCGTTCAGGAGTTTCGAGAGGTTCGTGAGGCTGTTGATCAGCGCTGTCACCCAGGTGTAGATGCGTGCGGCCCACTTGACGACCGCGGCGGCGATCTGCGCGGCCACCACGGGAATCGTGACGGCGAGCAGGGCCTCCAGCGCCCACACGACGACGCGGCCCACGCAGTCCGCGATGAAGTCGCGGACGAACCCGCGGGTCAGCTCGACCAGTCCGCCCGCGCCCTCGGTGGCCAGGCCCATGGCCGTGCAGATGGCGGACAACCCGCCGAGGCCATCGACGTTGTTGACCATCAGGCCGCGGTAGGAGCTCTTGGCGTCGCCGATCCAGCCCGGCGTGTCACCGTCCAGGTTGGACTGGAGCTGCGTGCACATCAGGGACAGCTCACGCGCCATGTTGTGCCAGGTCGCGGCCTGGGCCTTGACGACGTCGGGCATGCCGGTCAGCTCGTCGAGGACCTTGCGCAGCGGTTCGAAGTACTCCATGGCCCAGCCGAGGCCGTTGGACAGCAGCGCGCCGAACGGGTCGAGGTAGGTGGCACCGGCCTCGATCGCGAGTCCGG
>JAVXWK010000802.1:0-3236 GCA_032230575.1 Pseudonocardiales bacterium
GCAAACTGGTCTCCACCGTGATCTCGAAGTCCAAGGACGATCCCGGGCTCGCGGTGTTGCGCCGGTCCGGCGTCGACCTGCCGCTGGAGCAGGCGTGGCTGCTCGGCCGGGTCTACCGCGCGTCGACGGACGACGGCATCGCGACGCTCGACGAGATCGCCGAGATGACCAAGGTGCCCGGCGGGATCTTCGAACCGACCGCGCGGGCTCTGGTGCGGTCCGGGCACCTGGCGAACGGCGGTGGCGGCTACCGGTTCACCGGCCTCGGCGCGGACGTGTTCACGCAGCTCGTGCACGCGTGGCGGTGCTGGCTGCTCGACCAGCTCGAGGACTGGCACGAGCCGGACCAGCGCGACTTCGCGCAGGCGCTCGACTCGTTCACCGACGAGCTGATCCAGAGCGGCCGTCAGATGAGCCGGGTCTAGATTCGGGCTTTCAGGGCCGCGGCTTCCGAGACGCGGCCCTGTTCCTCGTACATCTCGAGCGCCCGCGTCCACTGCTCGCGCGCTTCAGCGTTGTCTCCCGCGGCTGACAGCACGTCGCCGAGGTGTTCCAGCACGGTCGCCTGTTCTGCCGAGTTGTCCAGCTCCCGGTAGAGCGCCAACGCCTCTTCGTAGTGGGCGACGGCGTCGGCGTGCCTGCCGTCGTGGTGGGCGATGTGCGCGAGACTGTCCAAAGTGGCCGCTTCGCCCTCGCGGTGGCCGAGCTTGTTGTTGAGCAGCATGGCTTCTTCGCAGTAGGTGCGGGCCTCGGCGTACCTGTTGAGGCAGGCGTAGCGCCAGCCGACCTCGTTCAGCGACTCGGCCTCGCGGATCTCCGACCCGGCCGCGCGGAACTTCTCCAAGCCCTGCAAGGAGTGTTCGAGCGCTTTCTCCAGGTCGCCCTCGAACTCCGCCGCCCACGCCATCGCCCGGTGCGCGGAGCCGTGCGCCGCGTGGTCGTCGGACTGCGCGAACAGCTCCAGGCTGCGGTCGAAGTGCCGGTGCCCCAACGACGGCCGGCCGAGCTCGACGTAGTTCGCGCCCAGGCACATGTGCGCGGTGCCCTGCTTGGTCTCGTCTTCCAGGGCCTCCGCGGCCTTCAACGCTCCGAGCCACGCCTCGACGTCGTCCGACGTGCGTCCGCGCCGCAGGTGGTAGTTGTTCAGCGTGCGGCCGAGCATCCAGGCCACGTCGAAAGCACCGCGCCGCAACGCACTGCGCTGCTCGGTCATCAGGCAGGCGTGCTCGGCGTCGAACCACGCCATCGCGGCGGCGTTGTCCTCGAACTCCAGGACATGGCCGCTTTCGTGCTCCGGCAACACCTTGTGCGGTTCCAGCGTCATCGCCGCGGCTCTGGCCGTGGCCGCGTAGAAGTCGGCCAGCCTGCTGCCGGCGTCGGTTGCAAGATCGGCCGCGTACAGCCCGACCAGGTCGTGCATCCGGTACCGCGCCGGGACGTGCTGCTGCACCAGGTGCGCGTTCTCCAGCTCCCGCAACACCATCCGCGTCTTCGTGGTGGGACGGTCGAGCAGGGCGGCCGCCGCGGTGAGGCTGATGTCCTCCGAGCAGGTGGAGCCGAGCAGCCGGAACGCCCTCGCGGCCTCCTCCGACAGCGCGGCCACCGACCACGAGAACACCGCGCGGAGGTTCGTGCCGATCTCACCCGCGTCCAGGGCGTCGAGGGGCTGTTCGCGCAGTTCCTCGGCGAACACGGCGAGCGGGAAGTCCGGGTCCATCGCGGCGCGGGCGGCGACGATCGAGAGCGCCAGTGGCAGCCCGCCGCACCAGCTCACCAGGTCCGCGACGACCTCGGGTTCCTCGGCCACGCGCTCGGTTCCCAGGCGTGCTTCCAGGAATTTCCGCGCGTCCGCCGGGTGCAGTGCGTCCAGGGAGATCGACCTGGCGCCGTGGGCCGCGACCAGTCCCGCCAGCTTGAGGCGGCTCGTGACCAGCACTGTCGCGTCGGAGCCCGGCAGGAGCGGCACGACCTGTTCGGTGGAGCGGGCGTTGTCGAGCAGCACCAGCATCCGTTTTCCGGTGATGAGACTGCGATAGCGCGCTGCCCGTGCGTCCAGCCCGGCGGGAATCGCCTGCTCCCCCAGGGCTTCCAGGAACTCGCGCAGCACGTTCTCCGGTGGCGTCGGCGTGGCCGTGGGGTCGAAGCCGCGCAGGTTCACGTACAGCTGGCCGTCCGGGAAGGCGTTCAGGTTCCGGTGCGCCCAGTGCAGCGCCAGCGCCGTCTTGCCGATGCCGCCCGTGCCGCCGATCGCCGTGATGACAACGGTTCCGGACGGGTCGAGTGCCTTGAGCTCGTTCGCGCGGCCGGTGAACCACGGGTGCGGCGCGGGCAGCTGTCGTGGACCGTCGGCTGCTGTCTCGCCGGCCAGGATGCGCTGGTGCACGTCCTGGAGCGGCTTGCTCGGGTCCGCGCCGAGCTCCTCGGCGAGCCTGCGCCTGATGGTTTCGTAGTGCCGCAACGCTTCCGCGTCGTTGCCCGACGCGTGCAGGGCCTGCATCAGTTGCGCGGCAAGGCGTTCGTCGTGCGGGCGTTCGTCCGCGGCTTGTTTCAAGGACGGCAGCAGCTCGGCGTGCCGGTTCTGGGCGAGCGCGAGGTCGTTGCGGTCGAGTTCGGCGGCAGTGCGTTCGGCGTGCAGGCTCTCGCGCAGCGCGTCGAACCACGGCGACTCCAAGCCGTCCAGTGCCTCGCCTCGCCACAGCCCGAGCGCCTCGTCGAGGGAGCCCTGCCGGACGAGTGCGCGGAAACGGAACAAATCGACTCGCGATGGATCGACCGTGAGCCGGTATCCGGCCGGGGAGCGCTCGATGTCCACTCCGAGCAGTTTGCGGAGCTTTGACACGTATCCGTAGAGCGTGTCACGCGCTCTGAGCGGCGCCCGCTCACCCCAGACGCGGTCGAGCAGCCGGTCGACCGGTACCGGCTTCCCGTCCTCCACCAGCAGCGCCACCAGCACAGATCGTTGCCGGACGTGGCCGATCTCGACCACCTCACCGCGGTCGCGCACCTCGACGGCACCGAGCAGCCCGAACTCCAAGATCACCCCTCAGCAGCTGATTCAAGGTTCATCCTAGGTTCGTCCTTGATCAAAGGGGCAACGTTCCGGTCGCGGGCCGAACGGCTCGCGGGACATCTCCCGGATCAGCTATCGAGGGGTATTCGTGAAGTCTCGCAATCTCGTCCTGGTCGCCGCGGGTCTCGCGCTCGGTGTGAGCGGACTCCTGCCCGTGGCCGCCAGC
>JAVXWK010000815.1:0-5485 GCA_032230575.1 Pseudonocardiales bacterium
TCGGGCGCTCCTGTCGCGCGCTTGCTCACCGAGGCTCCGGCGCCGGTCCGGGTCGCCGCGCTCGACGCCTACCTCGGCCACGTCCGTCCACACGAGACGGAACGGGTGGTGCTTCCCGCGGGAACGCCGGAAGAACGGGCAGCGGCACGGGACGCGGCCGTTGCGGGGCTGCTCGACGTCGGACCCGGCGCCAAGGTCGCGTTGATCGGCGTGGTGAACCCACTGGTGGCGGCGATTCGCGAACGCGGCGCCGAGTGCCTGCCGTGCGACCTGTCGTTGCGCACCACCCAGTGGGGCGACGCGGTGACGCCGGACATGCGGGACGTGCTCGGAGTGGCCGACGCGGTGGTGGCCACCGGAATGACCATCGGCAACGGCACGTTCGACGAGATCCTGCGCACCTGCCGCGAACGGGACATCCCGCTGGTCGTCTACGCCCAGACCGCGAGCGCCGTCGCCCGCCACTTCCTCGGCGCCGGAGTCACCGCGCTGTCCGCCGAACCGTTCCCGTTCTCGCAGTTCAGCGCCGACGACACCACCTTGTTCCGCTACCGGACATGAGAGAAGACGTGGACAGTCACATCGATTGGCACATCGCTGACGCGCTCAGCCGTCCCGCCCTGGTCCGCCTCGACTCCCGAACCCTCTGCCTGCGCTTCGAGACGATGAAGGTCGCCTCGGCCCTCGAAGCGGTTCGACACCTCCTCGAATGCGGCACCATCGAGCACGGGGACACGCTGGTCGACAGTTCCAGCGGTATCTACGCCCACGCACTGGCGCTCGCGTGCCACCGTTACGGCCTGCACTGCCACATCATCGCGTCCACGACCGTCGACAAGACCTTGCGCACGCAGCTGGAGATCCTGGGCGCGACCGTCGAACCGATGCCGCCGTCCGCGAGTCTGAAGCTCGACCAGAGCCGCCGGGTCGCGCGGGTGCGGGAGATCCTGCGTGATCGCCCGAGGTACCACTGGATGCGGCAGTACCACGACGACGTCCACTACCGCGGTTACCGGCCGATCGCCGATCTCGTGCGCGAACACGTTGACTGCTCACGGCTTTCCGTCGTCGGCGGGGTAGGAACCGGAGCTTCGACGGGTGCGCTGGCCACGTACCTGCGCGAGTCCGACCCGAGCGTGGAACTCGTCGGCGTGCAACCGTTCGACAGCGTCACGTTCGGCAGCGAGCACGTGCATGACCCGGAGATCATCATCGCCGGGATCGGCAGCTCGATCCCGTTCGGCAACGTCGACCACACGCTCTACGACACCGTGCACTGGTTCGGTTTCGACGCGGCACTGGCGGGCAGCGTCGCTCTCCTTCGAGACCACGCGATCTTCGCGGGGCTCTCGGCAGGAGCGGCTTATCTGGCGGCGCGGTGGGAACAGCGTCTCGATCCGGACCGGCACGTGGTCGTGCTGGCCCCGGACACCGGGCACAGGTACGTCGACGCGGCCTACTCCCGGTACGCCGAGGCGCCGTCGGCGGCGGAACTGCGCCCGTTGCAGATCAAGAAGCTCGCGGAGATGGACCTGCCGTGGTCGCGCATGCACTGGGACCGTGCGGGCGCACCGCCGAACGCGGCTGTCGAGGCGGTTCGAGCGGCGTCGTAACCGGTCGGCCGATCGTGCGATGACCAGGCGGTCCGTCCGCGACTGGCTCAGCTCTCGCGCTCGGTAGGCGCGAGGACGTCCTCGGTCTGCTGGTCGGGCTGGGTGGGCTTGCCGCGTCGCACAAGGGAGAAGTGCGCCTCCTCGCGCATCCGCTCGACCATGTGCGGGTAGTGCAGTTCGAACGCGGGCCGCTCGGACCGGATTCGCGGCAGCTCCAGGAAGTTGTGCCGCGGCGGCGGACAGGTCGTGGCCCACTCCAGCGAGTTCCCGTAGCCCCAGGGATCATCGCGTCCGGCGGGTTCGCCGTGCCGGTAGCTGCGCAGGATGTTGTAGAGGAACGGCAGCACGGACGCGCCGAGGACGAACGCGCTGATCGACGAGATCGTGTTGAGCAGCGTGAACCCGTCGGTGGGCAGGTAGTCGGCGTAGCGGCGCGGGAAGCCCTGGTTGCCGAGCCAGTGCTGCACCAGGAACGTGCCGTGGAAGCCCAGGAACGTGGTCCAGAAGTGCAGCCTGCCCAGCGGTTCGCTGAGCATCCGCCCGGTCATCTTGGGGAACCAGAAGTAGATCCCGGCGTAGGTCGCGAACACGATCGTGCCGAACAGGACGTAGTGGAAGTGCGCGACGACGAAGTACGTGTCGGTGACGTGGAAGTCGAGCGGCGGTGAGGCCAGGATGATCCCGGTCAGGCCGCCGAGCAGGAACGTCACCAGGAACCCGACGGCGAACAGCATCGGCGTCTCGAACGACAGCTGCCCGCGCCACATCGTCCCGGCCCAGTTGAAGAACTTGATGCCGGTCGGCACCGCGATCAGGAACGTCGTCAGCGAGAAGAACGGCAGCAGCACCGCGCCGGTCGCGAACATGTGGTGCGCCCACACCACGACCGACAACATGGCGATGGCGAAGGTCGCGAACACCAGGCCCTTGTAGCCGAACAACGGTTTGCGGCTGAACACCGGCAGGATCTCGGTGATGATGCCGAAGAACGGCAGCGCCACGATGTAGACCTCGGGATGCCCGAAGAACCAGAACAGGTGCTGCCACAGGATCGCGCCGCCGTTGGCCGGGTCGAACACGTGCGCGCCCAGATGCCGGTCCGCCGCGAGTCCCATCAACGCGGCCGTGAGGATCGGGAACGCCAGCAGGATCAGCACGGACGTGACCAGGATGTTCCAGGTGAAGATCGGCATCCGGAACATCGTCATGCCGGGCGCCCTCAGGCAGACGACCGTGGTGGTCATGTTGACCGCGCCCAGGATCGTGCCGAGACCGCTGACGGCCAGCCCCATGATCCACAGGTCGGGGCCGACTCCGGGAGCGTGCGTGGCGCTGGACAACGGGGTGTAGCCGGTCCAGCCGAAGTCCGCGGCCCCGCCCGGCGTCACGAAACTGCTCATGACGATCAACCCGCCGAACAGGAACAGCCAGTACGAGAAGGCGTTCAGGCGCGGGAACGCCACGTCCGGCGAGCCGATCTGCAGCGGCAGGACGTAGTTGGCGAACCCGAAGAGGATCGGGGTCGCGTAGAGCAGCAGCATGATCGTGCCGTGCATGGTGAAGAGCTGGTTGTACTGCTCGTTCGAGAGGAACTGCAGACCAGGGCGTGCCAGTTCGGCGCGCAGCAGGAGGGCCATGACGCCGCCCGCCATGAAGAACAGGAACGACGTGACCAGGTAGAGGATCCCGATCTGCTTGGGGTCAGTGGTGCGCAGGAGCGCCAGGAACGCGGCGCCTTTGGGGCGTCGGCGCGCGACGCCCGGATGCGGCACCACCGGGGTGGGCCGGAGCGCGGTCACAACAGCACCACGGCGAGCCCGACGAGGAGCACGCTGACGAGAGTGGGCAGGAGCCAGTGCCGGCGCCCGCGTGGCCCGTCGCTCAGCGCGCGGGCCAGGTCCGGTTCGGCCGCGGCGAACCGGAGTTCGATCTCCAGCAGCCGCTGTTGTTCCTCACGACTGAGCACGCGCGCGGAGTACCCCGCGGCGCACCTGCCAAACGGTGTCGGGACTGGGCTACACCGGTTCGGGCATCGGCGGGACCGGATCCGGGTCGGGGCCGGGTGGCCTCGGCTGGTCCGGTCCTGGCGTGCCCGGTACGGGTTCCGGAGGTGGCACTGGTTGCGTCATGCCTGGTGGGTACCCCTTTTCAGCGCTCGGTACCCAGCACCGGTTTCACGTCGACCACCGGCGTCCCGTCCAGTGCCTCCAGGTCCGCCACCTGCACCCGGTGCCCCTCGACCACGACGACCCGGACCCGGTGCAGCCCGATCGGGTTCGGCCGGTCCGGTGAACGGGTCGAGAACACCCCGGTGTCCGGGCGTTCGAGGTCGCCGCGCGGATGCACCGCCAGCACGGACCGGTCCGCCCGGTCGAGCCAGGTCAGCACCAGCACGTCCTGGCCAGGGGCGAGCTCGGCCATCGCTCGCGCGTACTCCGGCGCGAAGACGATCCACGCGTCCGGCGCGCCCTCGTCGCCCTGCTTGGGGGCGGACGAGCGGTCGGTGAGCGTCGACTCGACGTGGCCGACGGGTTGCAGTTTCATCAGGTCCCGCAGAAGGTCTGGTAGTTGGTGGTGAAGTCCTGCGGGGCGGGCGTGGCGTAGTGCTCGAGCCCCGGCCGCTCATCATAAGGCGAGGTCACGGCTTCCAGCAGCCGTCGAAGCGGTTCGAGGTCGCCGTCCGCCCCTGCCGCGAGCGCTTCCTCGACGAGGTGGTTGCGCGGAATGTAGACGGGATTCACCCGGTCCATCGCGTCGGCGTCCGGGTGCAGCGAACGCCACCGCGCGATCCAGGCGTCGATGCCGGCCAGGTCCAGGAACAGTGAGCGGGCCGGCTCGGCGTCACCCCTCGCCGCCGCGGACAGTTTCCAGAAGAACGTCGTGAAGTCGACGTGGTTCGCGTGCATCAGGGCGAGCAGGTCCTTCAGCAGCGGCTTGACGTCCCCGGTCACCCCCAGCTTGGCCTGCATGCCGCCCATCCAGGCGCGTTCGAAGTGCTCGTCGAACGTGCCGAGCGCTTCGAGGGCCAGCTTGACCGCCTCGTCCTCGTCGTCGCTGAACAACGGCAGCAGCGCCTCGGCGAGCCGGGCCAGGTTCCACTGGGCGATGATCGGCTGGTTGCCGTAGGCGTAGCGGCCGCGGTGGTCGATGGAGCTGTAAACCGTCGTCGGGTCGTAGGCCTCCATGAACGCGCACGGGCCGTAGTCGATGGTCTCGCCGGAGATGGTCATGTTGTCGGTGTTCATCACGCCGTGGATGAAGCCGACGAGCATCCACTGGGCCACGAGCGACGCCTGCGCGGCCACCACCTGCGCGAACAGCTCCAGGTAGGTGCTGCCGGGGTGATGGCGGGCGATGGCGTGGTCGGCGAGGCGGCGAAGCAGGTCGTGGTCGCCGGTGTTGCGGGCGTACTGGAAGCTGCCGACGCGCAGGTGGGACGAGGCCACCCGCGCCAGCACAGCGCCCGCGAGCGGTTCCTCGCGCTGGACGGTGGCGCCGGTGCTGACCACGGCCAGCGAGCGGGTGGTGGGAATGCCCAGGGCGAACATCGCCTCGCTCAGGACGTACTCGCGCAGCATCGGGCCGACCGCGGCCAGACCGTCGCCACCGCGAGCGAACGGTGTGCGCCCGGAGCCCTTCAGGTGGATGTCGCGCAGGTGTCCGTCCGCGTCGGCGATCTCACCGAGCAGGAGTGCGCGCCCGTCGCCGAGACGGGGGGCGAACCAGCCGAACTGGTGGCCGGCATAGGCCTGCGCCACCGGAGTGGCACCATCGGGGACCAGATTACCGATCAGCAGAAGCAACCCCTCGGGACTGCGCAGGAAGCCGGGGTCCAGGCCCAGCTCGGCGGCCAATGGCTCGTTGAGCACGAG